>NC_014614.1:572500-872500 GCF_000196455.1 Acetoanaerobium sticklandii
AACCGGAAATGGAGGTCCGAACCCACGCACGTTGAAAAGTGCGGGGATGAACTGTGGGTAGAGGTGAAATTCCAATCGAGCCTGGAGATAGCTGGTTCTCTCCGAAATAGCTTTAGGGCTAGCGTCAGAGTTTAGATTGCAGGAGGTAGAGCACTGACTGTCCTAGGGGCCCTTTGGGTTACCGAAGACTATCAAACTCCGAATGCCTGTATATTATATCTGGCAGTCAGACTATGAGTGATAAGATCCATGGTCAAGAGGGCAACAGCCCAGACCGTCAGCTAAGGTCCCAAAATGTGTGTTAAGTGGAAAAGGATGTGGGATTGCCCAGACAACCAGGATGTTGGCTTAGAAGCAGCCATTCATTTAAAGAGTGCGTAATAGCTCACTGGTCGAGTGGTCCCGCGCCGAAAATTACCGGGGCTCAAACACACTACCGAAGCTACGGATTCATACTTATGTATGAGTGGTAGGAGAGCGTCGTATACGGGCTGAAGCTGTACCGTAAGGAGCAGTGGACTGTATACGAGTGAGAATGTTGGCATGAGTAGCGAGATGGATGTGAGAATCATCCAGGCCGAAAACCCAAGGTTTCCTGAGCAAGGTTCGTCCTCTCAGGGTTAGTCGGGACCTAAGCCAAGGCCGAAAGGCGTAGGTGATGGACAACAGGTGTAGATTCCTGTACCACCAATTATCGTTTGAGTGATGGAGTGACACAGAAGGATAGGCGATCACACAGTTGGATTTGTGTGTCCAAGCATTGAGGAAGTAGCCGCAGGCAAATCCGCGGTTACAATTCTGGGATGTGATGGGGAGCGAAATTTAGTAGCGAAGTCGTTGATTTCACGCTGTCAGGAAAAGCTTCTAGCGAGATAAAAGGTGCCCGTACCGCAAACCGACACAGGTGGGTGGGGAGAGAATCCCAAGGCCAGCGAGAGAACTGTTGTTAAGGAACTCGGCAAAATTACCCCGTAACTTAGGGAGAAGGGGTGCCTCATTAGTGTTAACGCATGAAGAGGCCGCAGAGAATAGGCCCAAGCGACTGTTTACCAAAAACATAGGTCTCTGCTAAACCGCAAGGTGAAGTATAGGGGCTGACGCCTGCCCGGTGCTGGAAGGTTAAGGGGATGTGTTAGAGCAATCGAAGCACTGAACTTAAGCCCCAGTAAACGGCGGCCGTAACTATAACGGTCCTAAGGTAGCGAAATTCCTTGTCGGGTAAGTTCCGACCCGCACGAAAGGCGTAACGATTTGGGCGCTGTCTCAACAACAGACTCGGTGAAATTGTAATTCCGGTGAAGATGCCGGATACCTGCGACAGGACGGAAAGACCCCATGGAGCTTTACTGTAGCTTAGCATTGGATTTAGGTAGTATATGTACAGGATAGGTGGGAGGCTTTGAAAGTAGGACGCCAGTTTTGCTGGAGCCATCCTTGGGATACCACCCTTGTACTATCTGGATTCTAACCACGATGAGTGAATCCTCATCTGGGACACTGCTTGGCGGGCAGTTTGACTGGGGCGGTCGCCTCCCAAAATGTAACGGAGGCGCTCAAAGGTTCCCTCAGCACGGTCGGAAATCGTGCGTAGAGTGTAAAGGCAAAAGGGAGCTTGATTGCGAGACATACAGGTCGAGCAAGGACGAAAGTCGGACTTAGTGATCCGGTGGTACCGCGTGGAAGGGCCATCGCTCAACGGATAAAAGCTACCCTGGGGATAACAGGCTGATCTCCCCCAAGAGTCCACATCGACGGGGAGGTTTGGCACCTCGATGTCGGCTCATCACATCCTGGGGCTGTAGTAGGTCCCAAGGGTTGGGCTGTTCGCCCATTAAAGTGGTACGCGAGCTGGGTTCAGAACGTCGTGAGACAGTTCGGTCCCTATCCGTCGCAGGCGTAGGAAATTTGAGAGGATCTGTCCTTAGTACGAGAGGACCGGGATGGACGCACCTCTGGTGCACCAGTTGTCACGCCAGTGGCACAGCTGGATAGCTACGTGCGGAATGGATAAGTGCTGAAGGCATCTAAGCACGAAGCCAACCTCAAGATAAGATTTCCCTCCGCAAGGGTAAGACCCCAGGAAGACTACCTGGTTGATAGGCTCTAGGTGTAAGTGCAGTAATGTATTGAGCTTAAGAGTACTAATAGGTCGAGGACTTGACCTAACTTAGGATTATGATATGCAGTTTTTAGTGTGCAAGGCATTTTTTATTGTAAAAAAATGGCCCCTTGGTCAAGCGGTCAAGACACCGCCCTTTCACGGCGGTAACAGGGGTTCGATTCCCCTAGGGGTCACCATTTGTGGGCTCATAGCTCAGCTGGGAGAGCACCTGCCTTACAAGCAGGGGGTCACAGGTTCGAGCCCTGTTGGGCCCACCAAACTTAATATGCGGTCCGGTAGTTCAGTTGGTTAGAATGCCAGCCTGTCACGCTGGAGGTCGAGGGTTCGAGCCCCTTCCGGATCGCCATTTTTATACGGAGGGATTCCCGAGTGGCTAAAGGGGGCAGACTGTAAATCTGTTGGCAACGCCTTCGCTGGTTCGAATCCAGCTCCCTCCACCAAAAAATATATTTACAAATGCAAGATAAAGTTGTATAATAACTTTGTTGTCAAATCACCAAAGTCGCGGAAGTGGCTCAGTGGTAGAGCATCGCCTTGCCAAGGCGAGGGTCGCGGGTTCGAGTCCCGTCTTCCGCTCCAATACAAATTTAAAGCATTTAGCATGCGGGTGTAGCTCAGTGGTAGAGCCCCTGCCTTCCAAGCAGATTGCGAGGGTTCGATTCCCTTCACCCGCTCCAATTAAAACTTAATTTAAGACTTCAGCTTAGCACTGCACTGCGTCTGTAGCTCAGTTGGATAGAGCAGTGGCCTTCGAAGTCATGTGTCAGGGGTTCAAGTCCCTTCAGGCGCACCATTATAGTTCTAACAAAAAGACCTAAAATTTATAGGTCTTTTTTTAATTTTTGAAAAAATCTTTACAGATTGGTTACTTCTCTTCTCTCAACTGATATAAATGATGTATACTATATATTGAAGTCGAATTTTGCCTTAAGGAGGCTATTAACTTGTGGGAATTAAAAGATATAGTATTTAATATAGGAATTTTTGATGTTATAGACATTGCAATAGTTGCATATGTTTTTTATAAACTATACCAGCTTATAAAGGAAACTAGAGCAGAGCAGCTAGTTAGAGGTATAGTAATTTTATTGCTTGCGACAAAAGCAAGTGAGATTATGCAGCTTCATGTTGTTAACTGGATACTTAAAAATACAATGACAGTGGGAATGATAGCACTTTTAATAGTATTTCAACCAGAGCTTAGAAGAGTGCTTGAATATCTAGGAAGAACTAAATTTATAATTAAACCAGCTATTGAGGATACTGAAAAAGTAGATGTTGTTGTTGAAGAGGTAGTACAGTCAATGACATCACTTGCAAGGCAAAAAATAGGAGCTCTTCTTGTTTTCGAAAGAGAAACTGGCATAAACGATATAATTCAAACGGGAACAATGATGGATGCTAAAGTTACTAGACAGCTTCTTATAAATATTTTTATACCAAACACTCCACTTCATGATGGTGCAGCAGTTATTAGAGGTGGAAAAATTATGGCAGCCGGTTGTTTTTTACCTCTTACAGAAAATAAATTTTTGAACAAAGAACTTGGAACAAGGCACAGAGCTGGACTTGGAATTAGTGAAAGATCAGATTGTATAGCGCTTATAGTCTCAGAAGAAACTGGATTTATATCACTAGCACAAAATGGTAAGTTATATAGAGATCTTTCTGAGGAGTCACTTAGAACCTTCCTTTTAAAAGGACTTAGAAAAGAAGAAGAGTCTAAAGGCTTTTTTAAGAAAGGCGGCATATTCAAATGAAGACATTATTAAACCAAAATTTAAAGATGAAAATATTTGCAGTAATCTTTGCTTTTTTTATGTGGATATATGTAATGGCAGAAGTTGACCCTATTATAATAAGAGATATTGATTCAGTCCCTATTAATATTACAAATATGCAAGAACTTGAGCTACTAGAGCTGACACCAGAGTATGGAACAGATTTGAATGTAAGAGTTAGCTTAAGAGGTAGAAGATCTATTTTAAATGCTCAAATTACTAAAGGAATTAAAACCGAGGGCTTAATAAACAACCCTAAAGAAGGTCAAAATATACTTGTAGTAGATTTAAAGGATGTTGATTCCAATGTTGAGTATACTTTATATCCTTCTGATAAACAAATTAATTTAGAAAAGAAAATGGTCATTCGAAAATCGGTATCAGTAGTACAAACTGGAACTTTGCCTGAGGGCTACGAAATTAAGGAAATTAAATCAAATCCTGCTAGTATGTATATAGAAGGCCCTAAATCATTGGTAGACTCTATAACTACATTAATGACTACTCTCGATGTTTCTAATTATGATAAGGATTTTAGCAAGAAGCTTCAAGTTATTCCTGTGGATAGAGACAATCAAGAAGTTAAAGGTGTAAGTATAAATCAAGATACTGTATTTGTACATGCTATTGTTGTAAAAGCAAAGACGGTTCCAATTGTACTTGATATACCAAGCAGTGAAAATGACGAACTTAAGCTAAGTGGATATACGATAGACCCACCTGAAGTTGTTATAAAAGGAAAAGCTAATGTAATTGATTCAATAAAAGAAATAAAAACTGAGAAGGTTGAGCTTTTACAGCTAGTAGAAAATCCTAATTTAAAAGTTAAACTCGTTATGCCTACAGGTGTAGAGACACAGACTCCAGAGATTACTTTAAAGTCATCTATGGAAAAAGTAATTAGTAAAGAATTTAATATATCTAAAGAAAGAATCCAAATTTCTGGAAATGGCCAACTGCCAGATATTTCTGATAATCCAGATATAAGCGATTTTATTGCTGTGAAGATTACAACTACTGACAAAATTATGGATACAATATCGGAAAACGACATTAGGGTTTATATAAAAATGCAAGAATATGAAAATAATCCTGCAAGAGTACCTATTCACGTAGAGGTTGATGAAGAGGTCGAAAGCATTGAAACAACACCGTTGTACTTGAATTTAGAAGGGTAGTATCCATTGGATACTGCCCTTCTCTTGAATTTTTTTTGATTTATGGATATCATAGAGATATATAATTGAAAGCTGTATCAAAAATACAATCACAAAAAAATGTACAGCATATAATTTAATAGAACTTGGAGGGGAAATATGAAGCTAATTTTAGTAATTAATCCTGGTTCCACATCTACTAAGGTGGCCCTGTTTAAAAGGACAGAAAACGTTATCCAGAATAATCTGACACATTCAGCTGAAGAAATAGCTAAGTTTGAAAGAGTATCTGATCAGCTAGAAATGCGCCAAGCTTTAATTGAAGACTGGATGAAAGAAGAAGGATACCAACTTTCGGATTTAGAAGCGGTTGTAGGCAGAGGAGGTCTTCTAAGATCTATGCCTGGAGGTACATACGAAGTAACTTCAAAGATGAAAGAGGATTTGATTGCTGCTCACAGAGGAGAACATGCATCGAATTTAGGAGGATTAATTGCAGACAAAATAGCTGAAAAAGCTGGAGTGAAAAGCTATATAGTTGACCCTGTAGCTGTTGATGAATTTGAAGATATAGCTAGAATTTCAGGAATACCTCAAATTGAGAGGATTTCTTTAGGACATGCACTAAATGTTAAAGCAGTAGGAAGAAGAGCTGCTAAAGAGCTAGGAAAAGGTTTAGACGAGGTAAATTTAATTGTAGCTCATATAGGTGGAGGAATTTCAATTTGCCCACTTAGAAAAGGTAAAGCAATAGACTATAACAATGCCAATGAGATGGGACCATTTTCACCAGAAAGAACTGGGGGACTTCCATGTGGTGATTTAGTAAAGCTGTGCTTCTCAGGAAAGTATACATTAGCTGAAATGAAGAAGAAAATAAGTGGTAAGGGAGGCCTTGTTGCTTATCTTGGCACTAATGATGCACGAGAAGTACAAAAGCTGATAGATGCAGGAGATGAAAAGGCAAAGCTAATTTTTTCAGCTATGGCTTATCAGATAGCAAAGGAAATTGGTCAGATGGCTACAGTTCTAAAAGGAGAAGTTGATGCAATAGTTATGACTGGTGGAGTTTCTTACTCTGAGAATCTAACAAATCAAGTTAAAGAAATGGTTTCTTTTATAGCTCCATATATGGTTATTCCTGGCGAAGATGAAATGCTAGCACTAGCTGAAGGAACTGTAAGGGTTTTAAATAGTGAAGAAAAGGCAAAGATTTATGAAAATGAGGTGAAATTTTAGATGAAAAATTTTAATGAAATTATAGCATTTGCTAAAGAAAGAGGTCCAAAGACTATTTCAGTAGCCTGTGCTCAAGATAAAGAAGTACTTTTAGCAGTTGAAGCTGCAAGAAAAGAAGGTATAGCAAAAGCTATATTAGTAGGTGATGAAGTTAAAATAGCTGAAATAGCTGAGACTTTAAATATAGCTTTATCAGATTATGAAGTAGTAAATGAGCCTGACCTTACTAATGCCTGTCTAAAAGCAGTAGAGCTAGTTTCAAATGGAGTAGCAGATATAGTTATGAAAGGTCTAGTTGATACATCTATTATTTTAAAGGCTGTGCTTAATAAGGAAATTGGACTTAGAACTGGACTTCCACTTAGCCACGTTGCTGTATTTAAAATAGATGGATATGAAAGATTATTCTTTGTTACAGATGCGGCTATGACACTGAGCCCAGATTTAATGACAAAGAAGCAAATTCTTGAAAACGCTGTTTCATTAGCTCATGCCTTAGATATTGAAGAGCCAAAGGTTGCAGTGCTTTGCGCTAAGGAAAAAACAGATGAAAAGATGCCATGTACAATAGATGCATTTAAGTTAGAAGAAATGCAAAAAAACGGAGAAATAAAAGGTTGCTTAGTTGGAGGACCATTTGCACTTGATAATGCAGTATCTGAAGAAGCGGCAAAGCATAAAGGAATGACTCATCCAATTGGAGGAAAAGCTGATATTCTTTTAGTTCCAAATATTGAATCAGGAAATATTTTATATAAATCACTAGTATTCTTTGCAAAAGGTGAAAACGCAGGACTAATTGTTGGAGCAAAAGCACCTATTGTATTAACTTCAAGAGCTGACAGCGATATTACTAAGCTAAATTCTATTGCACTTGCTGTACTTGCAGCTAGCAAGCAAAACTAATTTTAGAAATATAAAATAAAACTTTGGAGGGAACTATGAGCACTTATAAAATATTAGCTATTAATCCAGGATCTACATCAACAAAGATTGCTGTATATGAAAATGAAACACAAATAATGGAAAAAACTCTAAGACATTCTACAGAAGAAATCAATAAATACGAGAAAATCTTTGATCAATTTGAATTTAGAAAGAACGTTATAGTAGACGCAGTTAGTGAAGCTGGAATTGCTATTGAAGAACTAGATGCAGTAGTAGGAAGAGGAGGCCTTTTAAAGCCAATTAAAGGCGGAACCTATGAAGTATCTGATGAACTAATTGCTGGACTTAAAGAGCCATACCTTGGAGAGCATGCTTCGAATTTAGGCGGAATCATCGCTAAAGAAATTGCTGATGCAGCACTTGCTCCTTCATTTATAGTTGACCCAGTAGTAGTTGATGAAATGAATGATGTAGCTAGAATTTCAGGTATGCCAGAAATTCCTAGATTCTCAATATTCCATGCACTAAATCAAAAAGCTACAGCTAGAAGATTTGCTAGTGAAATTGGAAAATCATATGAAGACATAAATGTAATCGTAGCTCATATGGGCGGAGGAGTATCTGTAGGAGCTCATGAAAAAGGAAGAGTTATAGATGTAAATAATGCTCTAGACGGAGAAGGACCATTTTCACCAGAAAGAGCTGGAGGACTTCCAGTTGGAGATTTAGCTAAGCTATGCTTTAGTGGGAAATATACACATGCACAAATCAAGAAGCTATTAAAAGGCGAAGGCGGAATAGTAGCTTATTTAGGAACAAATGATGCTAGAGATGTTGAAAAGATGATAGCTGAAGGCGACGAAAAGGCTAAACTAATCTACGAAGCTATGGCTTACCAAGTTGCAAAGGAAATAGGTTCATGCGCTACTGTACTTAAAGGTAAGGTAGATGCAATTATCCTTACTGGAGGAATTGCATATTCTGAAATGATAACTACATGGATTAAGGAAAGAGTATCATTTATAGCTGATGTAAAAATATATGCTGGTGAGGATGAAATGTCAGCTCTAGCTCAAGGAGCACTTCGTGTTCTTCGTGAGGAAGAGAAACCACAAAGATATGAGGCTTAAATATGTTTATTAACGATAAAAGGATTAGAATTATCATAGGACACTATGGCAGTGGCAAAACTGAGTTTTCAGTGAATTATGCTATGAAGCTAAAGCAAGCTACTGCTAGTAAAGTTGCTATAGCTGACCTTGATATAGTAAATGTTTATTTTAGATCTAGAGAAAAGCAGGTTATGCTTGAAGAGCAAGGCATAAAAGTAATTGCTAGCTCTATAGCAGGAAATGCTCTTGACTTACCTGCTGTGGCTGCTGATATAATAACGCCTTTAGAGGACAAAACCTATGAATACGTAATAGATGTAGGAGGAGACTCTGTAGGAGCAAGAGTGCTTGGCAGATTCAAAAATTACATTGAAGATGGTGACTATGACATGTTCATGGTTGTAAATGCAAATAGAGAGCAGACCATGGATTTAGAAGGAATCAAAAGGCACAAGGAAACTATAGAGGCAACAAGTAGGCTCAAAGTGACAGGTTTTATAAACAACACTCATCTTATCAGAGAAACAACTCTTGAAGATGTACTTAAAGGGGACAAGCTTTTAAAAGAAGCATCCAAAGAACTTGGCATTCCTATCCGCTACGTTTCTGCTATGTCACATATAGCTAGTCAAATACCAGATGAGGTTTCAGGCGAAATCTTAGCACTGGATTTGATTATGAGAGATCAGTGGATGTAAAGCAATATAGTATTAATATAATTTCTGCCTAGCAGAACAACGCTTAAAGGAGGATATATAAATGGCTAAAGGTAAGGTGTATTTTGATCAAGATCGCTGTAAAGGTTGCGAGCTTTGTACTACAGCATGCCCGGTAAAAATAGTAGTTATGGACAAAACACAAATCAACATAAAAGGGTACCATCCAGCAACTGTACTAGAGATGGATAAATGTATAGGATGTGCTAACTGTGCAACTATGTGTCCAGATTATGTAATTACTGTAGAGAGAGAACAATAAAAAGGAGGATACTATAAATGGCTAAAGTACTTATGAAGGGTAATGAAGCAGTAGCAAAGGCAGCTATCGAGGCTGGATGTAAATACTTCTTCGGATATCCTATTACACCACAAAATGAGATTCCAGAGTATATGGCTAGAGAGATGCCAAAAGTTGGAGGAGTTTTTTTACAAGCGGAGTCAGAAGTTGCAGCTATAAATATGGTTTATGGAGCAGCAGGAGCAGGAGCTAGAGTTATGACTTCTTCTTCATCTCCAGGAATCGCCTTAAAACAAGAAGGTATATCATACATAGCAGGTGCAGAGCTTCCAGCAGTAATCGTAAACATGATGAGAGGAGGCCCTGGACTAGGAGGAATCCAACCATCACAGGCTGACTATTTCATGTCGACTCGTGGAGGCGGAAATGGTGACTACAGACATATAGTATATGCTCCAGCAACTATTCAAGAAGCTGTAGATATGACTATGGAAGCATTTGAAGTAGCTGACTACTACAGAATGCCAGTAATGGTAGTAGGAGACGGTATGATAGGACAGATGATGGAGCCAGTTGAGTTTAATCCTCCAGCAAAAAGAGAGCTTCAGGAAAAAACTTGGGCATCTGTTGGAACTAAAGGCTTAAGAAAGCCTAACGTAATCAACTCACTTTATCTTGAAGCTCAAGAGCTAGAAGATCACAACATTCGTCTTGAGAAGAAATATGAAGAAATTATAGAAAAAGAAGCTAGATGGGAAAACTACAAAATTGAAGATGCAGATATTATCCTTGTAGCTTATGGAACAACTGCTCGTATTGCGAAAAATGCAGCTGAAGACCTTAGAAAAGAAGGAATCAAAGCTGGTGTAATTCGCCCTATGACATTATGGCCATTCCCTAATAAAGCATTCGAAAACTTAAATTGTAAAGCTCTTCTAACTGTTGAGATGTCAATGGGACAAATGATAGAAGATGTAAAAACAGCTGTTGAGTTCAAACTTCCAGTTCACTTTGTAGGAAGAGTTGGAGGAATGATTCCAGAGCCTGTTATGATAGTTGATAAAGCAAGAGAGATTATGGGAGGTGTAAGATAATGGCAGTTGTTTTCAAAAAGACTCAGGGACTTACTGATGTACAAACGCATTACTGTCCAGGCTGTACACACGGTATTATCCATAGATTAGTTGGAGAAGTATTAGAAGAGCTAGGAGTACTTGGCGATTCTATAGGTGTTGCACCAGTTGGATGTTCAGTACTTGCTTATAAATATTTTAACTGTGATATGCAAGAGGCAGCTCATGGTAGAGCACCAGCATGTGCTACAGGTATCAAAAGAGTTCATCCTGATAAAGTAGTATTTACTTATCAAGGAGACGGAGACCTTGCTTCTATAGGTATGGCTGAGATAGTTCATGCTGCAGCTAGAGGAGAAAAAATAACTACAATATTTGTAAACAACGCAATCTACGGTATGACTGGTGGACAAATGGCTCCAACTACACTAGTTGGTCAAAAAGCTACAACATCACCTTACGGAAGAGATGCAGCTCTTGTAGGCTTCCCTATTAGAGTATCAGAAATGCTTTCAACTCTTGATGGAGCTGTATATGTAGAAAGAGTTACAGTAAATACTGCTGCAAATGTTCGTAAAGCTAAAGCAGCTATCAAAAAAGCTTTCCAAGCTCAAATTAATGGAGAAGGATTTACTATGGTAGAGGTACTTTCTACTTGTCCTACAAACTGGGGACTACATCCAGTTGAAGCATTAAAATGGCTAGAAGATAACATGATTCCATACTATCCTCTAGGAAACTTTAAAAATGTAGATGGGGAGGCGAAATAGTATGCAAACTCAAAAAATAATTTGTGCAGGCTTTGGTGGTCAAGGGGTAATGTCTATGGGACAGCTTATCACTTATGCTGGTATGCTAGAAAGCAAAGAAGTATCTTGGCTTCCATCATATGGTCCAGAAATGCGTGGAGGAACTGCTAACTGTTCAGTTATAGTATCTGAAACTCCTATCGGTTCACCAGTTATTACAAATGATGCTACTTCAGCTATAATTATGAATCTTCCATCTCTTACTAAGTTTGAGAAAGACGTAGCACCAGGAGGAAGCATATTCATCAACCGTTCTCTAATAGAGAAAAAAGTTGAAAGAACTGATGTAGATGTATACTATATAGATGCAAACGAAATAGCACTTGAGCTTGGAAATCCAAGAGTAGCTAACATGGTTATGCTAGGTGCTTTAATTGAAATCAACAAAACCGTATCTATCGACAGCGTTCTTGAGGCTTTCAAAAAAGTTTTCGGTCCTTCAAAAGAGAAGTTTGTACCTCTTAACAAAGAAGCGATTGAAAAAGGTATGCAAGCTGTAAGAGAATCTGTAAAATAATAACTTTGTTTAATTCAAAATAATGCTTTAAAAAACTATGAATAACCTTTATTATAAAGGTATTCATAGTTTTTTTTAATGACCTAGTTTAAGTCGGAGGTAAGATATGAAACCCTGTCAATATGCCAGAAACAACTAATAAAAAGATGAAGCCCTTTATTAGAATATTAACCCTAGCTCTTGGAAGCTTGATTTGTGCAGTAGGGATAAATGGATACTTAAGACCGCTTGGACTACTCAGCGGTGGAGCTACAGGTATAGCTATAATTATGAATCATCTTACAAGCTTTAATATCGGTCTTATAGTGTTTGCAATAAACATTCCTTTGTTTGTTTTGGCAGCATTTAAGCTAAAGAGAGAGTTTGTAATATACAGTATGATAAATATGACCATGTTTTCAACTTTATTAGGAGTAACGGGGGAAGTATATAAATATATTGGTGTAGACGACATTATGCTTTCGGCTATAGTTGGAGGAGTATTAAACGGAATAGGCATGGGAATTACATTTAGAGGTAGAGGCTCTCAAGGTGGAATGGATATAATTGCAGCACTAATAAGAAAAAAATGGGATATATCTCTTGGAAATGCACTTATGGGAGCAAATCTCGTGATAATTGGCTGGGGTGGTACGATATTTGGAATAAAAAGCTTCCTTTACACTATAATAGTTCTTTTTATTTCATATAACTTCTTAGACAAGGTTCAAACTACCTTTGAAACGAAAAAATCAGTTATGATAATATCTGAGCATCCTAAGGAAATAGGAGATGCTCTTATGGCTAATATGAACAGAGCTATCACCTATCTCAATGGAGAAGGTGGATACTCTCACCTGGAAAAACAAATAATATACACAATAATCAATCCAAGAGAAGTGTCTAAGCTCAAAAAAATAGTAAATGACCATGATCCAAAAGCGTTTATTTCAGTGTTTGAAACAAATGAAGTAAGAGGATATAGATTTAAAGAGCGCTTTATTTAGAGCTAGAGAATAAAATAAGAAAAAATAGGTCATTTTATTAAAAGAAAAGTCCAGTTTGTATAAGAACATGGTGTCTTATAAAAACTGGACTTTATTTGTAAATAAATCATGGATTTTAGCGTATATGAGCAATCTTGGATTAGCAAAACAACTAGTGTTTTTAATGCAACTTTAGATTTCTATGATTTAGCAATACTTTTTATGAATTTTTTATGAATGTACATATTGTTATCAGCTTCTATCATTTTTTCGTTAAAATCATCATCTATAGATTGTCTGCTAGATGCTCCCATTGCTATGCTAAGCCCTTTTATTGTAGAGGTACCATCTGAAATAGAAGTATTAGAAGCAATCTCGTTTACCAAATCAATTTTATCTTCTATTTGAGTGTCTATATTACCAGCATATAAAATTAAAAATTCATCTCCACCCATTCTAAATATCAGAGCATTATCAAACACCTGCTCCAAAATCTTACTGCATTTTTTAATTAGCAAATCTCCCATGTGGTGCCCATATAAATCATTTGTTTTTTTAAGATTATTCATATCAGCCATTATTATAAGCTGAGGAAAACCCATACAGTTGAACTCAGTTTCCATATCCTTAAAGCAGGTTCTGTTTTTTAGACCTGTCAAGGAATCGGTATATAAAAGCTTAGTACGCTCCGATAAAAGCAAGGTTTTTGCTTTTTCATTAGCTAAAGATTTTAATATTCTAAATGTAAATAGAGCAATTATAAACATGGTCGCAGTAAGCATGGCTATCACAAGAGTAAGCCTCTTGTACTTTATAGGCTCTGGGACAGGCACATTTGAAAGTCCGCGATGCTTCAATTCTTCATAGGATATAAGCGAGATTGTTTTGTCTATTATAGAGTAAAGCTCAGGTTTATTTTTGCTTATACCAAAATACAAAAATGAATCAGAGGATGTACTTCCTTTTTTTATGATGCTCGTATACCCTAGCCCCTGAATATAAAAGTCAGCTACAGTAGGATTTTCTATTAAATAATCTGCTTCACCCTTATCGACTTTGGAAATAGATTCTTCCACACTTTTAGTTTTTATTATTTCGACTTCTCTTAAGTTCTTTAAAAGATATTCCTCATGCCAGAATCCATCTATAACAGCAACTTTCTTGCCCTCTAGACCATATACGTCTTGTACATGCATGCTTTCTCTTTTTCCATAGATTTCATCTCGTTCATAGCTAAAAGGCTGTGGGAAATAAAAATGGTTTATCCTATCAGGAGTTTTAGCCATGTTCACAACATCGATTTCTCTATTTAGAGCTTTGCTATAAATATCTGAGAAGCTACCATGAACTACATTTACATTTAACCTAATTAAATGGGAAAGCTCGTTAAAAACACTTCCAGCAACTCCTTGATATTCTCCGTTTGAGTAATAATCAAAAGGCAGATAATCATCAGCAACTCCCACAGTAACGGTTTCGTTTTTATCTAGCCAATTTAACTCGGATTCTGTTAGCCTTAATATTTTTCTATTAAATAACACCTCAGAATTTTCTATAGCTTCATTAATTTCTGTATCTAAATATTTTTCAATTATTTTATCTAATATACCTGCTAAGATAGCGTTTTCTTTGAGAGTTGAAAAAGTCATGTCTGAAGTCAAGGTATTTACTTCAGCTATATAATTCAAATCACTGTAATTATATATAAAATCATGTATAATTACTCCACCTGAAACTACAAATCCATCTACGGCCCCTGCAGAGAGTGCTTCTAGAGCTGCTTTCTGGTCAGGAAATATTCTGATTTTAGGATGAATATTATTATAAATATCTAGAAAAGGCTGAAGGTTGATATCTCCATCTATAAAAGCAACCTTTTTATTGTCTAAATCTCCTATAGTTTGAACTGCACTGCCTTTTTTCGCAAAAACTGCATAAGGGTACTGAATCATAGGGCGAGTAAACTCCATATACTGCCTTCTGAGCAAGGTGGGATTTGCACCAAACAATATATCGATATCTCTAGTAGAAAGACCACTTACAGCTTCACCCCAGGATTTTTCTGAAGCGATTTCAATATTTATCTTTGTTTCTCTTTCTATTAGCTTAATAACGTCTAGTAAAAAACCAGCCTTTTGTCCTCTAAATTCGAAATAATCCATACCAGAATATGGATCTAAGCCTAAAAGAAAAGTCTCATTTTCATGAGCTTTTAAAAAATTTAGTTCTTCGCTTGTAAAGGGTATGCTAGAGCTTAAGGCATAGCTAGAATAAGAGAAAAGTATATTTATAAAAATAAAAATAAGAGTAAATAGTCTTATGAATATCCGTCTTATATCAACCACTCCCAATTATTGTAAGTTTTTAAGGCAAATACATATTAAATCCAGTTTACCATTTATAAGGATAGATTTTCAACTAATTAGGACAAATCATGGAGAATTATTGTATAATATATCAAAATAAGTAAAATTTAAGTTAACTAAAAAAGCTTTTAATTGGAGGAAGTAATGAGAAAGTATTTTGGAACAGATGGAGTAAGAGGAATAGCCAACAAAGAACTTACAGCAGAACTAGCATATAATTTAGGAAGAGCAGGAGCCTTTGTGCTTCAAAAACACAGTGAGCATGGCTCAGATAGAGTAAAGGTAGTAATAGGAAGTGACACTCGTATATCAAAGGACATCTTATCTATGGCACTGAGCGCAGGATTTATGAGTATGGGAGCAGATGTAATAGATGCAAAAGTTCTACCTACGCCAGCAGTTGCATATCTTACAAAACACTACAAAGCTGATATAGGAGCTGTGATTTCAGCATCTCACAACCCTATGGAGTACAATGGAATTAAATTTTTTAACTCAAAAGGATTTAAGCTAGCTGATGAAATCGAGCTTGAAATTGAAAAATACTTAGATGACATGAGCCTACTAAATGAGTATCCTACTCATGAAAACATAGGAAAAAGAATGAAAGTAACTAATCCAGAGGAAGCGTATATCGAATTTCTGAAATCTTGTGTAAGCACAGATTTTAAGGGAATGAAGGTAGTAATAGATACTGCAAATGGAGCTGCATATAAAATCGCACCAGAAGTATTTGCTCAGCTAGGGGCTGAGGTAGTATGTATAGGATGCCAGCCTACAGGAACAAACATAAATGCAAATTGCGGTTCAACTCATACAAAGAACCTTGAGGCCATGGTAGTAGAACATAAAGCCGATTTAGGACTAGCCTATGACGGAGATGCAGATAGATTAATCGCAATAGATGAAATGGGACAAATCATAGACGGAGACAAAATAATGCTGATTTGTGCAAACGATATGAAAGCTAAAAATCAGCTTAAAAAAGACACCTTAGTAGTTACAGTAATGAGCAACATGGGACTTCATGTGGCGGCAAAAGCTTTAGGAATAAAGCTAGCAGTTACAGGAGTAGGCGATAGATATGTACTTGAAGAGATGGTGAAAGAGGGATATTCTCTAGGTGGAGAGCAGTCGGGTCATATGATATTTTTAGATCATATAACAACTGGTGATGGGACACTTAGCTCGTTGTTATTTGCAGAAATAGTAAAGAACAGCGGTAAAAAAGCATCAGAGCTTTCAAAAATAATGGAGATTTATCCTCAAGTGCTTATAAATGCAAAGGTAAGTAATGGAAACAAGCATACTTATATGGAAAACCAAGAGGTAGCAGATAAAATAAAACTGCTAGAAGAAAAAATGGATGGACAAGGAAGAGTCTTAATAAGACCTTCTGGAACAGAGCCTTTAGTTAGAGTTATGCTAGAAGGCAAAGACCAAAATCAAATTGAAGTAATGGCAAGAGAGCTTGCAGATTTTATTGAAATCAAATTAGGCTAACAGCAAATTTATAAAGCCTCAAATGCTTATCAAAAAGTGTTTGAGGCTTTTATAGTCTATAAAAGCAAGACTTTTAAAGTTCATTAGCATTTTATGATTTGTAAGTAGACTAGGGATATTTTGATGTAAACTTTTTGTAAAATAAAATATGTTTTTGCTTTATGAAAGATGTGATATAATTATATGCACGCTAAAAATGGAAGAATCATGGAAAATGTACGTAGCGCCAGAGCCTTAACTGTTTAAGGCTGACGAGGACTAGAGTTTATCGAAAATTCGGCGGATGCTCTAGAGGCTGTCACAGCCTAAGAAAGCTTACAAAACCTGAGAGTAATCTCAGAGACAATCGGGCTTTTAGTGATTGATTCCTTCCTTTATTAGCTACGCCTAGAAAACTAGGGAAAATAAAAGGAGGTTTTTTTAATGTGTGGAATTGTTGGATATGTAGGTAAGAAAAATGCGCAGGATGTAATCCTGCAAGGCTTAGAAAAGCTAGAATACAGAGGTTATGACTCAGCAGGAATTGCAATAGTGGAAGATGGAGTTATAAAATCAGAAAAATTTAAAGGTAGACTAGCTGTGCTAAGTGATTTCCTAGAAGCAAACCCTATCAAGGGAAGCTTAGGAATAGGGCATACTAGATGGGCGACTCATGGAGCGCCATCGGATGAAAACTCTCATCCTCATCTAAATGCAGACAACACTATAGCAGTGGTTCATAACGGAATAATTGAAAACTATGTGAGCTTAAAAGAAGACTTAATAGCTAAAGGCTATAAGTTCAAATCACAAACAGATACTGAGGTAATAGTTCATCTTTTAGATAGCCTATATGAAGGAAATCTTCTAGAGGCTGTAAATAAGCTTACTTCTATAATAAGAGGAGCCTATGCAATAGGCGTAGTTTGCTCAAAAAGTCCAAATGAAATGGTAGCTGTTCGTAATGAAAGCCCACTAATAGTAGGACTAGGACAAGATGAAAACTTCATTGCTTCAGATATACCAGCTCTATTAAAATATACAAGAGATGTATGCATCCTAGAAAATGGAGAAACAGTACACTTAACACCAGAAAAAGTTACTATCTATTCTCCTGATAAAAAGGAAGTTAAAAGAGATAAATTTACTGTAGATTGGGACGTTGAATCAGCTTCAAAGGGTGGATATGACCACTTTATGCTTAAAGAAATTCACGAACAGCCTACAGCAATAAAAGATACACTTCTTAGAAGACTTGATGAAAACGGAAAAATAAAGCTAGATGATATCAAACTTACAAAAGAGGATTTAGAAAAAATAAGCAAGGTATATATAGTAGCTTGTGGAACTGCATACAATGCAGGACTTGTAGGTAGATACGCTATAGAAAAATTTGCGCAGATTCCAGTTGAGCCAGATATAGCATCAGAATTTAGATATAGAGAGCCATTTATTGATCAAAACACTCTACTAATCGTAATCAGCCAGTCTGGAGAAACTCTAGATACTCTAGCTGCTATAAGAGAAGCTAAGAGAAAAGGTGCTAGAATACTTTCTGTTACAAACGTTGTAGGCTCATCAGTTGCGAGAGAATCAGATGATGTATTCTACACTTGGGCAGGACCTGAGATTGCTGTTGCATCTACTAAAGCGTACACTACTCAGATGACAGCACTTTACATGATAGCTCTTGATTTAGCTCTTACAAAAGGCACAATTACAGAAGAATTTTACTTTGATATGATAGAAAAAATGAAAGAGCTTCCAGCAAAGGTTGAAAAAATCCTTGAAAACTACGAAGATATCAAGCAAGTTGCAAAAGAAATCAAAGACAAGCACAGCGCTTTCTATCTGGGAAGAGGACTTGATTATCAAACTGCTATGGAAGGAGCTCTTAAGCTAAAAGAGATTTCATACATCCATACAGAAGCATTTGCAGCAGGAGAATTAAAGCATGGAACAATAGCTCTTATAGAAGAAGGCACTCCAGTAATCGCTATAGCTAGCCAAGAAAGACTATATGAAAAAATGCTTTCAAATATCCAAGAAGTAAAAGCTCGTGGAGCTTACGTAATAGCAATAGCTAATGAAAATAGAAAAGAAATCGAAGCTCAAGCTGATAGAGTAATCTATGTGCCAGAAGTAGATGATATACTAGCACCAGTGCTTACAGCAGTTCCAACTCAGCTGATTGCTTACTATACATCACTTATAAAAGGCAACGATGTAGATAAGCCAAGAAACCTTGCAAAATCAGTAACGGTTGAGTAATTAGTATTTAAATATAAAATAATCAAATCCTATCTATGAGATTAATTTCATGATAGGATTTTTTTTATGATAAAATTAAGTATGAAAGTTTATACATAAGAATATAAGACATAGGAGGAAGTCATTTTGGAAGCGAGAAAATTATTAGATATACTATTGGTGGCTGAAAGATTAAAGGATACGACTCGTCATTGCTATACTGCAAAAGGAAGACATGAGAGTGTTGCTGAGCATAGCTGGATGATGACTTTGATGGCTTTTTTTATGAGAGATGAGTTTCCTGATGTAGATATGGATAAGGTTATGAGGATGTGCGTCATCCATGATTTAGGAGAGTGCTTTACTGGAGATATTCCTACTTTTGAAAAGAATGAAGCCCATGAGCAGAAGGAAGAAGATTTGCTATACGGATGGGTAGATTCTTTGCCAGAAAAATACGCAATAGAAATGAGAGAGCTTTATGAGGAAATGTCAGAGAGAAAAACTGCTGAAGCCAAAATTTATAAAGCTATAGATGGCTTAGAGGCAGTAATTCAGCATAACATCTCTGACATATCCACATGGATTCCTAAGGAATATGACTTAAACCTGACTTATGCGCAGGACAAGGTTGAGTTTTCTGAGTACTTAAAAGAGCTAAGACAGCTTGTCCGTGAAGATACTTTAAAGAAAATAGATGAAGCGAAATAATCGTTAGCTTCTAGTCAATGTTATATACAAGACTATCAATGAAAATCTTGTGATTTATAGTCAAATCTAGTGGTTCGTAGCTATAATTTCCCTCGGTTCCTTTGATTAATCTAAGCTTTGGTCTAAGCGGCAGTCCTTTTATTACCTCGTCGACTACTGCTATATCGCCTGTGCTTAGTTTAACTAAGGAGCCTGGTGGATAAGGATTGATTTTTTTAGTAAATACTGAAACTACGTTACTGTCAAATAATCTCCCTGAACCAGCCATGAGATATTCTATGGCTTCGTGAGGGGTAGTTGCTCTGCGGTAAGGCTTATCTGAGGTCATAGCATCATATACATCAGTTATACCAACGATTTGTGAAACTGTATTTATTTCTTCACCAGATATTCTAAGAGGATAGCCTGTTCCATCTAGCTTTTCATGATGCTGAAGTGTAGCTTGCTTTACATAGGCATTTAGAAAATGTTTATCCTTTAAAAATTCAATTCCTATTTTAGGATGATTGATTATCATCATTTTTTCTTCTGTTGCAAACTCAGTTTTCTTTTGGAAAATATCTGGTGGAATAAGAGCCATTCCTATATCATGGAATATCCCAGCTAAAAATATATTTTTTGTCATTTCGTAATTGTAGTTCATATCCATAGCTATAAGTGCACCTAGAATACCGCAGTTAAGTGAAGACATGTAGAGGTAGTTTTCTACGCTCTTGATGTCTATATATTCTAGAGGAATATCTTTTTTAGAAGCCAGTTCTAATAATATTTCATCAACAATAGAGTTCAAGCTACTCATGTATTCATAAATAGATTTTGATTTTAGTTGTCCGTTTGCATCTCTATATCCAGCCGCCAAAAATATCTCTTTGACTATAAGCATGGCTTTATTTCTAAGGTTAGGATGAATTAATCTATTTATTTTTGAATTAGAATGTTCATCCGTAATATAGAGGGTGAATATTTGGTTTTCTTTAATTTTATTTAGTAACCTTGCAGTTAATTTTATACCTTCATTTGCTAATAAAACTCCATCTACAGAGTAGATAGTATCTCCGAGGATGGAATTTTCCTTTATATATTCTATAGGAACGAATCTCATTAATATACCTCCACATTAAATTATATTTACTATTATATGGGAAATATATTGATAGTGCAAACGTCTTATTGAAAATAAGACTTAATTATGAAAAATTTTACATATACTAGGTTCCAAGATTAGCAAATTGCAATTATAAGTTTTAGGAGATATTTGATTTAATCTTGGGTATGTTATAGAAAGAGAGCAAAAAAGGATGTGATAGAGATTTGAATATATTCAGTGAAAAATTAAAAGAAGTTTTTTTCTCAGTGCTTCCAGTTACTATAATAGTAATCTTGCTTAACTTTACTATAGTGCCACTGGGATATAATTTGATGTTTAGATTTGTTATAGGGGCTATGTTTATAGTTATAGGTTTGACTTTATTTTTACTTGGAGTAGATTTAGGAGTTACACCATTTGGAGCTGTGCTTGGGGATGAAATCACTAAGAGAAATAAACTCTGGATTGTAGTAGCGGCTGGATTAGTACTTGGATTTTTTATATCTTATGCTGAGCCAGGATTACTTATTTTAGCAAATCAAATCGACACTGTGACTATAGGTAATATTTCGAGCAATTCAATTTTGATAGTAGTATCAGCAGGAATAGCTTGTATGATGGTTTTAGGATTTTTAAGGATATTGTTTGATTTGCCATTATATATTATATTAAATGTTTCATATTTGATTGTTTTGATATTAGGATTCTTTGTTTCAGAGGAATTTTTGGCTATTGCCTTTGATGCATCTGGTTCTACTACAGGAGTTCTGGCTGTGCCTTTTATTCTAGCATTGTCCTTTGGTATATCTGCTAGGAAAAAGAACAGTAAATCATCTGAAAAGGACAGTTTTGGATTAGTCGCTATTGCATCAGTTGGAGCTATTGCATCAGTTATGATTTTAGATATTTTTAGCAAAACAAGTGAATTTGCAGGAATATTGCCAAGCAGTCAATTTGAAAATCTTTCAATTGCTAGAGTATTTATGAGAGAAGTATTTCCAGCCTTTCATGATAGCTCCATAGCATTTTTACCTTTATTGATAATTTATATAGTGACTTTGCTTATATCAAAATCCATATCCAAAAGAGAAAATAGAAGAATGATTTTTGGTTTTATTTATGCATTTTTAGGATTAATAATATTTTTTATTGGAGTAAATGCTGGTTTTATGGAAGTAGGAAGTCTTATAGGAAGTCACTTAGTGGAGCAGGAAAAATATATTTTCCTAATATCCATAGGCTTTGTTTTAGGAATAGTTACTATTCTTGCAGAGCCTGCTGTATATGTACTTACTCATCAGATAGAAGAGGTAACAGCTGGTTATGTAAAAAGAAGATCAGTTTTAGTAGCTCTATCTGCTGGAGTTGGACTGGCAGTTGCTTTATCTATGCTGAGGATTGTAACTAGTGATATAAGGCTATGGCATTATTTGCTTCCTGGCTACATTATTGCAGTGACACTGACTTTTTTTGCTCCAAAGCTCTTTGTAGGTATTGCCTTTGATGCAGGAGGAGTAGCAACAGGTCCGATGACAGCAACTTTTATTTTGGCATTTACTCAAGGAGCCGCAAACAGCTATCCTAATGCAGACTTATTAGCAGATGGCTTTGGCATGATAGCCATGGTTGCTATGATGCCTATAATAACTCTTCAGATTTTAGGGCTTGTTTTTAAGGTTAAAAATAGAAAAACGATAGAAGGAGAAGAGAAATCCTCATGATAATATATGATATGAATGTACTGATTTTAAAGCATGGTATGGGTAGTAAAGCTATAGCTCTAGCAAAAGATTGCAATATATCAGGCGGAACTGTGCTCCTTGGAAAAGGAACAATCAGAAACTCTTTTTTGAGTTTTTTTGAGCTAGCGGAGTCTACTAAAGAGATAGTTTTAATTATTGCAAATAGAGAGCTAGGATGCAAGTTTTTAGAAAGAGCTAATAGCGAATTTAATTTGATAAATCAAAATCATGGAATAGCTTTTTCCATTGAGCTGTCAAAGGTCATGGGGTACACAAGCTACAAGAAGGATACATTAAATTACTGCCAAACTGGAGGAGAAGTTATGCTTAATTACGATTCTATTTTTGTTATAGTGGATAAAGGAAAAGGTGAGGATGTTGTAGATGCAGCTAGCGAGGCTGGAGCTAGAGGTGCAACTATAGTCAATGCAAGAGGATCTGGGATTCATGAAACTAGCAAAATTTTTGCGATAGAAATAGAGCCTGAGAAAGAAATTGTTTTGATTCTTACAAAAGACGATATCACACAAGCTGTGTGTGACAATATAAATAGAAAAATGAAACTTGATGAACCTGGAAATGGAATATTGTTTGTGCAAAAAGTTAATAAAGCCTATGGAATATATTAGAGCACTTATCGCTATAAACTAGCTAATTGATTAAAAAATGGAGCTATCAAAAAAGATAGCTCCATTGGCTTTATGCGAGTTATAAATAATTTTAATCTAAATTACTTTATAAATTTGATTAAAATATAGAATTATAATACTCTATTATCGTAATCATATTTATCCATAATAACGCTGTTGTTGTCACGATAATGTGTATATACCAGATCTCTTTTATAATCATCTCGTTCATCAACTGCAACGATAATATATCCTTGGTCTAGATATCCTTTAAATTCATCAAGTTCAGCTTCATCTACTCCTAAATCAACTAAAGCACCAGCAAGTCCGCCTACTGCTCCACCTGCTATTATACCTCCAAGAGTTGCAGCTATAGGCCCAGCAGCTAAAAACGGTCCTACGCCAGGAATAGCAAGTACTCCGATTTCAGCAAGTAAAGCACCTGCCCCACCTATAATACCACCAGTCACTACGCCAGTTGTAGTATTTCTAGCAGTGTCCTCAGTTTTTATTTTAGTATCAGTTACATTCTCAACATTTCTTATTTCATCATGATGTTTAGCCATGACAGATATTTCTTTGTCACTATATCCATTTGCTCTAAGACTTTCAATAACTTTGATTGCATCCGTTTCTGTTTTAAATACTCCTATAAGTTTCTTGTTAACCATAATAAGCCTCCTTAGACTATTCATTGGGAAAAACATATTAACGCTATAGGTTAGTTCAAAATTAACACATTGAAAATATTAAACATAAAAAAAAAACAACCTAGTATATATATAACCACTAAAACTGATATTAAACATTTATGATATTTAGTATCAAAATAAGATAGCCTTAAATAAAAAACTAAAAGCAGATGAGCATCTGCTTTTAGTTACTACTAGACAATGTTAAATTATTTTTGACTTAAAAGCTTTTCTTTTTGTTTTTGCTCTTCTATTTCAAATTGTTCACCGAGAGAATCTAGAGTTTTTTGATCAAATTGCTTGTGGGCTTCTTCGGATATTTCATTTTCTTCTTCATCAAGATGATGTTCCATAATTTCTTTCATTACTCCAAATTTAATTATCCAAGTTTCGTCATCAACAGGAAGATTTTTTAATTTTTCGAGTAAATCCTCAATAACATGATGTTCTTCTAGTATCTCAAGCCCCATATCTTTAGTATCTTTATTTTCCTTCAATTTAGGGACTAATACTGCTTCCTCAGCTTCGTGATGAGCAGTTAAATCAATGTATAGTTTTTCGAATTTTGACTGTCTTGTTTTAATTGCTCTATCTGTTGTCTCATTGATTTCGTCGCTGAGCTTTCTAAATTCCTCATGCTCTTTTTTTATTTCCTTAAAAATATCCATTTAAAAACCTCCTACTAATATATAATGGTAAAAATTGTATCCATATTTATAAATACCCGTTATTTTTTTTTCAAACAATTATATTAATAGTTTTAATAGGATTAGAAATAACATAAAACGGATATTATATATTTGAGAATAATGTTTAAAAAATATGAAAAGGAGGGGCATGATTTAGCCAAAGCTAGATTTTGCTAAGCCATTATGAAATTATATGAAGGAAATATGTACTGGCCTAAAACAAAAAAATCTATAAAATATGATAGCTTAAATGCAGACATAGATACAGATATAGCTATAATAGGTGCAGGGATGTCAGGCATCTTATGTGGTTATGAATTAGCAAAAAGAGGGCATGAGGTAGTTTTAGTAGAAGCGGAAGAAATAGCTAAAGGTAGCAGTAGTGCCAATACTGGACTATTACAATATTCTAGCGATAAGATGCTTTATGAGTTTATAGATGAGCTTGGAAAAGAAAATGCTGTATTGTTTTATAGGATGTGTCATGAAGCCATGAAAGATTTAAAAGCTCTTTCTGAAAAGCTTCCTGAAAGAGGAGATTTTGTAACTAGAAATAGTTTGTATTTGGCAAGTAAAATTGAGGATATAACGAAGCTTAAAAAAGAGTATAAAGCTCTTTTGGAAAATGATTTTCCAGTTGAGTATATTGACAGCAAAGCTCTAGAAACTGACTATGGAATAAAAGGAACTGAGGCTATGCTTACTAAAGAAGATGCAGAAGTAAACCCGTATAAGTTTATACTTGAAATATCAGAGGAGGCAGTAAGGCTAGGACTTGATATATTTGAAAATTCTAAAGTTTTAGACATTGACAAATCAGATGATTGTTTTATTATTAAAACAAAGGATGGTAGTATAAAAGCAAAGAAGCTAGTATATGCTACGGGATATAAAGCTAATGATTACAGTGAAATAAAAGATGGAGAGATAAATAGAACCTATGCACTAGCAACAGAGCCAATCTCTGGTGACAGCTGGAAGGATAGATGCTTAATTTGGGAAACCGCTAGACCTTATTTTTACGCTAGAATGACAGAAGATAATAGAATCATACTAGGCGGCGAAGACGAGGAAAAGGATAGTGTAACAAATAGTGAAGAAAAATTGCAAAAAAATACATTAAAGCTACTAGAAAAGCTGACAAATCTTTTTCCACATATTGAAACCAAAATCGAGTATTCATGGAATGCTGTATTTGGGGAATCTGACGACGGAATTCCATTTATAGGGCAGGACACAGATGACAAGGATGTTTATTACTGTCTTGGCTTTGGAGGAAATGGAACTGTATATAGTATGGCTGGCTCAAAAATAATTGCTGACCTAATAGAAGGAAAATCAAATAAATATGCTCATATTGTGAGCCTAGATAGACAAGGATAATGATGAATTTAAAATATCTTATATAAATCGTTGAAAACTATTATAAATCGGAGGTAAGGATATGCTAGAGAAAATCGTTCAAGGGAAAAGTTTGGAAACATGGTTTAATGAATTTCCTAAGCTAAGAGAAGTGTATGATTTAAAGGAAGTGCTTTGGATTAATGACAAGTATGAATCGATAAAAAGTAAAACAAGCTTTGAACCTAGCATGGATGATATTTTGGATGCTATGAATCGCTTGGGAAGATTTGCTTCGTATATAAAGGTTGCATTTCCTGTAACTAGAGAAAGCGATGGAATCATTGAATCTGAGCTATTTGAAATTGAGATGATGAAAAATGATTTAGCAAAGAAAGTTAATATGGATTTAGAGGGAAGACTGTTTATAAAAGGAGACCATGCTCTTCCTATATCTGGCTCAATCAAAGCCAGGGGTGGAATATATGAGGTACTAAAGCATGCAGAGGATTTGGCTATTAGCCATGGGCTTTTAAAGGAAGGCATGGATTATTCTGCTTTTGATTCAGAAGAGTTTAGAGCTTTGTTTTCTCAGCACTCCATAGCTGTAGGCTCTACTGGAAATCTAGGTCTTAGTATAGGAATCATAAGTGCTAGGCTTGGGTTTAAGGTTTATGTTCACATGTCTTCTGATGCGAAAAAATGGAAAAAGGATTTACTTAGAAGTAAAGGAGTTACAGTAATTGAGTACGAATCTGATTATAGCAAGGCTGTAGAAGAAGGAAGAAAGCAGTCAGAGCTAGATGACAAAATGTATTTCGTTGACGATGAAAACTCTGTAAATTTATTTCTAGGATATGCAGTTGCAGCTCTTAGACTCAGCAAACAGCTAAAGGATATGAATATAGCTGTAGATAGTGAGCATCCATTATTTGTTTATCTGCCTTGCGGAGTTGGAGGGGGTCCTGGAGGGGTAGCATATGGACTTAAGCTGATATTTGGAGATAATGTTCATTGCTTCTTTGCTGAGCCTACTCATTCTCCATGCATGCTCATAGGGATGATGACTTCACTGCATGACAAGGTAAGCGTACAGGATTTTGACATTGACAATAAAACTGCTGCTGACGGGCTTGCAGTAGGAAGACCATCTGGATTTGTAGGAAAAATATTAGAAAATCTACTAAGTGGAGTTTACAGCGTTACTGATGAAAATCTATTTATAATGCTTTCTGATTTAGCAGATTTAGAAGAAATATATCTTGAGCCTTCTGCACTTGCTGGAGTAAAAGGCATAGTTCATATGCATAGTGAAGAGGCAAAGGGTTATATAGAAAAAAATAATTTAGCTGATAAAATGAAAGATTCTGTTCACATTGTTTGGGCGACAGGTGGGAGTATGGTGCCAGAAGCTGAGATGAAGCTTTATTATGAAACTGGTGACAAGCTTAGAAAATAAATAGTGTTTATGTTAGGACATATCGAGGTATTTTTAGGATATGTCCTTTTTTTGCTTCCAGTATTTACTATATAAAGTTTTTGATATAAAATGATATAGGAACTTATGTTCGTTTTTGTAGAGGTGATGAAATGGAATTTAAAATAGTATCAGATTATAAACCTATGGGAGATCAGCCTCAGGCTATAGACACCATGGTTCGCTCGATAGAATCAGGAGCAAAGCATCAGACCTTACTTGGGGTTACTGGTTCTGGTAAGACCTTTACTATGGCAAATATAATAGAAAGAACTCAAAAACCGACCTTGGTTATAGCGCATAATAAGACACTCGCCGCTCAGCTTTATGGTGAATTCAAAGAGTTTTTTCCAGAAAATGCTGTAGAGTATTTTGTTTCTTATTATGATTATTATCAGCCAGAAGCCTATGTAGCTCATTCAGATACCTATATAGAAAAGGATTCTAGTATAAATGATGAGATAGATAAGCTAAGACATAGTGCTACAGCAGCTGTTCTAGAGAGAAGAGATGTAATAATAGTAGCCTCAGTTTCTTGTATTTACGGTTTGGGTGATCCTTCTGACTATGAAGAGATGATGGTTTCCCTTCGCCCAGGGCAAAATAAAGATAGAGATGATGTTATTAAAGAGCTCGTTGAGATTCAATATGAACGCAATGATATCAACTTTGTGCGTGGTACCTTCAGAGTAAGAGGCGATATAATAGAAATTCTTCCTATAAACACTGATGAGAGAGGTATACGAATAGAGTTTTTTGGCGATGAAATAGAAAGAATTTCAGAGATAGATTATATTACTGGAGAGATAGTAGGAGTGAGAAATCACGTAGCTATTTTCCCAGCATCACATTATGTTACAAGCAAGGAAAAGCTAGCTAAAGCAATCGAAAAAATAGAAGTAGAGCTAGAAGAAAGAATTGAGTACTTTAAGGAAAGGGATATGTTCCTAGAAGCTCAAAGAATAGAGCAAAGAACTAAGTACGATTTAGAAATGTTAAAAGAAATAGGCACTTGCAAGGGCATAGAGAACTACTCAAGACATCTTAGTGGAAGAGATGAAGGGGAAAGACCATTTACACTTATGGATTTCTTTCCAGATGATTTTTTGATTATAATAGACGAATCTCACGTAATGCTTCCCCAGCTTCATGCTATGTATGCAGGAGATAGGTCAAGAAAAGGTACACTTATCGATTATGGATTTAGACTGCCTTCAGCGTTTGACAACAGACCTCTTAGGTTTGAGGAGTTTGAGCAAGTCGCAAACCAGATTCTCTATGTATCTGCGACACCTTCGAAATACGAAATGGAACATTCTGTAGCATTTGGAGAGCAAGTAATCAGACCTACAGGATTAGTTGACCCTGAAATAGAAATAAGACCAATAAAAGGACAGATAGACGACTTGTTATTTGAAATAAATGAAAGAGTTAAAAAGAAAGAGCGTGTATTAATAACTACTCTTACAAAAAAAATGTCAGAAAATCTAACTCAATATCTTAAAGAAGCTTCTGTAAAGGTAAGATATCTTCACTCTGATATTGAGACTTTAGAGCGTATAGAGATAATAAGAGATTTGAGGCTTGGAGAATTTGATGTACTTGTAGGGATAAATCTTCTAAGAGAAGGCCTAGATTTACCAGAGGTTTCACTAGTTGCTATTTTGGATGCTGACAAGGAAGGCTTCTTGAGATCTGAGACTTCCCTAATACAAACTGTAGGAAGAGCGGCAAGAAACTCAAATGGAAAAGTTATCATGTACGCTGACAACATGACAGGCTCAATGCAAAGAGCTATAACAGAGACCTATAGAAGAAGAGAAATCCAAATTAATTACAATAAAGAAAATAATATAACTCCTACTACTATATTCAAAGAAATAAGAGGAGTAATAGCAGCTACTAGTGCAGCTGAAGGAGAAGGAAATTATTCAGTAAGAGAAACTATAGACAGAGAGAGAGTTAAGGACGAGATTATTAAGCTAAGCACTGAGATGGTCGAGGCTGCAGAAGCGCTTGAATTTGAAAAAGCAGCAAGCCTTAGAGACAGGATAAGAGAGCTTGAATCAAAGTTATAATCCTAGTAATTTTTATGAGATAAAACGGAGGAAGAAATGGAAAGAAGCGAGATAATAATTAAAGGGGCTAAGGAGCATAATCTAAAAAATGTAGATGTGACTTTACCTAGAAATAAATTTATTGTATTTACAGGATTATCAGGCTCAGGAAAATCCTCATTGGCATTTGATACCATATATGCCGAGGGACAAAGACGTTATGTAGAGAGTCTTTCCTCTTATGCCAGACAGTTTTTGGGACAGATGGAAAAACCAAATGTTGAGTATATAGAAGGGCTTTCTCCTTCCATATCAATAGACCAAAAAACCACATCTAGAAATCCTCGCTCTACAGTTGGAACAGTAACTGAAATTTATGACTATCTGAGACTCCTATTTGCGAGGATAGGAGTTCCTCATTGCCCTGTGTGTCATGAGCCTATAAGCCAGCTTACAGTTCAAGAGATAGTGGACAAGGTAATGGAACTTCACGACAGGACTAAAATTCAGATAATGTCACCTGTAGTAAGAGGAAAAAAAGGACGCCATGAGAAATTACTTGAAGCTATAAGAAAAGATGGATATGTAAGAATAAGAGTAGATGGCGAAAATATGGAAATAACAGATGATATTGAGCTAGATAAGAATAAAAAACACACTATAGATGTAGTAGTTGACCGTATAGCTGTAAAATCAGGAATAGAAAGCAGACTTTCAGATTCTATTGAAACAGCAGTAAAGCTTTCAGATGGGCTAGTTATTATAGATGTTATAGATGATAAGGAAATGCTATTATCTACTAAATTTGCCTGCCCAGAGCATGGAGTAGGTATTGAGGAGCTCACACCGAGAATGTTTTCTTTCAATGCACCTTATGGAGCCTGTGAAACTTGTAATGGACTAGGGAGCATGAAAAAAGTTGATGAGTATCTAGTAGTGCCAAATCAAGATTTGTCTCTAAGACAAGGAGCTGTAGATGCTTGGTTTTCTTCAGGTTCAGGAGCAAATGAAGATACCTATTACTTCAAAATGATAGAATCCCTAGCAACAACTTATAAAGCATCGCTAGACGTGCCTTTTAGAGATTTGGATAAAGAGTTTAAGCAAAAGCTACTATATGGTACTCCAGATATGATTGAGTTTAAGTATGAAAGCAAGTATGGAGGAAACAGAACCTATAAAGCGCCATTTGAGGGAGTAATCCCGAATCTAGAGCGCAGGTATAAAGAGACTCCATCAGAGTATATAAGAGAAAAAATCGAAAGCTATATGTTTGAAAGTCCATGCCCTAGCTGTCATGGAGCTAGATTAAGACCAGAGATACTGTCAGTTACTTTAGGAAATAGAAATATATCTGAGGTTACAGACTTCTCTGTAAATGAGATTTTAGATTATGTAGATTCTCTTGAGCTTACACCAAAACAAGAATTCATATCTAAAGAAATTCTAAAAGAAATAAAAGTAAGAACTAATTTCTTAAAGAATGTTGGACTTGATTATCTTACCTTGTCTAGAAAAGCAGGAACGCTTTCAGGTGGAGAATCTCAAAGAATTAGGCTAGCAACTCAAATAGGTTCAGCCTTGGTAGGTGTGCTTTATGTATTAGATGAGCCATCGATAGGACTTCACCAAAGAGATAACGACAAGCTACTAGCAAGTCTTAGACACCTTACTGATATAGGAAACACTTTGATTGTAGTAGAGCATGATGATGACACTATGAGAGCGGCAGACCATATAGTGGATATTGGACCCAAAGCAGGAATCCATGGAGGAGAAATAATAGCGCAGGGAACACTAGAGGATATAAAAAAGAATCCAAATTCGATAACTGGACAATACCTAAGTGGTAAAAAACGAATCGAGGTTCCTAAGGAAAGAAGAACTCCAAATGGAGCTAAGCTAACAATTAAAAATGCATCAGAAAATAACCTTAAAAATATAGATGTGGATATACCACTAGGGGTGTTTACCTGTGTGACAGGAGTATCTGGCTCTGGAAAAAGCTCACTTATAAATGAAATCCTTTATAAAGGAGCAGCCGCCAAAACTCAAAGATTAAAGGAAAGACCAGGAAAGCATGACGAGATACTAGGGCTGGAGCAAATAGATAAAGTAGTAGATATAGATCAGTCTCCTATAGGAAGAACACCTAGGTCGAATCCAGCTACCTACACTGGGGTTTTCGATATGATAAGAGATGTCTATGCACTTACTCCTGAGGCAAAAGCAAGAGGCTATAGCAAAGGCAGATTCAGCTTCAATGTAAAAGGTGGACGCTGTGAGGCATGTAAAGGCGATGGAATTATCAAAATAGAAATGCACTTTCTTCCTGATGTATATGTTCCTTGTGAGGTATGTAAGGGTGAACGCTATAACAGAGAAACTCTTCAAGTAAAATACAAGGGCAAGAGTATTTCAGATGTGCTTTCTATGAATGTAGAAGAAGCGCTTGAGTTTTTTGAAAATATTCCTAAGATAAAGAGAAAACTAGAAACTCTTAGCGAAGTAGGGCTAGCATATATAACCTTGGGACAACCTTCGACTCAGCTATCTGGAGGAGAAGCTCAGAGGATTAAGCTTGCAACTGAGCTGAGCAAAAGAGCCACAGGAAAAACACTATACATCCTAGATGAGCCAACTACAGGTCTTCATGTAGACGATGTAAAGAAGCTGATAGAAGTTCTTCAAAAACTAGTAGATGGTGGAAACACAGTCGTAGTAATAGAGCACAACCTAGATGTTATCAAGACCTGCGATCATATTATCGATTTAGGCCCTGAGGGTGGAGATAAAGGTGGCTCTGTCCTAATAGAGGGGACACCTGAAGAAATAATTAAGTGCAAAGATTCATATACAGGATTTTTCCTAAAAAAATATCTGTAATGATACTGTTATTTCAACTAGAGGTAAAATCTGCTAAACTATAAGTAGAAACATTGATGGCTATGAAATTATAGTAATTTATGAATAAAACAAGATTCATTAATGAATTCTTTGTCTTAAGGAGTGTTATAAATGAAAAAATTAACTAAGTTACTTGCAGTATTATTAGTTTTAGGGATTATGGTAACTGGATGTAACAACCAAATTAAACCATCTGAGCCTGACAAAATCCCAGTAGAGTCTAATGAAGGGCAAGAAAATCCAGATAATCAAGCTAACCCTGAAGACGAGCCTACAATAAATAAAGATTTAAAACAAGTAAATGCAATATTTTACTCTATGGATGCTGATAAGGCAGATATGATAATTTTAGATTCAAATTCAGATTCTAAAAATATAATTCTAAAAGATGAAGCTAGAGTATTTCTAACAGATAAAGAAGTAAATACAGTGGTTAGCCTTCAAATTAAGGAGTCAAGCAAAGGAATAGAGGTATACAATGCCAAAGATGCTGATAAAGCAACAGCTAAAGCGAAGTATATAGGATTTGCTGACAACAATTTTGCTGAATTTGAAATAATGAACAAGGCTTTTGTACTTCAGATACCTGAAGCTTTAAAAACTGAACTTGAAAAAGTAAATACAAATGAACTACTAGAAATTACTATAAAAACCAATGAAATACCTATAGCCAATCCTGTTTTAGAATCTTTTAAACGAGGTCAATAATTTACAGGTATCCTATTTTATGCACAAACAAGACATCGTACTTTAGTAGGGAAAACTACTGAAATAGGATGTCTTTTAATTTACAAAAAACGGTAATTAAGTTATAATATTACTAGGTCTTTAGAATGAAGTTGTGGGTCCAATTTAGTCCAGACTGAGAGGTATAATAATGATAAAAACGATTGTAGTAGATAACGATGCACTAATTCGAGATATTGTACAAAAGATATTGGAAGATAATAGCCAAATAGAGCTGGTTCACAAGGCGGAGGACGGGTTTGACGCCTTGGAATATTTAGAAATAAATAAAGTAGACTTAGTTCTTCTTGATATAGGGATGCCTAAAATTAATGGAATTGAGGTACTTCAAAAGATTAAAAACCTATATCCCCATATAAAGGTAATCATGCTTACTAGCTGTAAGGATAAAGAAATAGTACTCAAATGCCTTAATCTTGGAGCCGATGGCTACCTTTCCAAGGATGTAGGCTGCGAAGGCATAATTGACGCAATCCTAAGAGTATACGATGGTGAGATGGTGACTTTCCCAAAGGTATCTGACCTTATCATAGAGGATATGGATTATGTTAGAAAGCAGATAGAAGAGAATACCAAATCTCAAAAGCTTACGAAAAGAGAGCTACAAGTTATGTCACTTATATCAAAAGGAATGTCAAATAAAGCCATAGCAAAGCATTTAGAAATTAGTGATAAGACAGTTAAAAATCACGTATCAAGCATACTTAGAAAGCTATCCTTAAATGATAGAACTCAAATTGCAGTATATACACTTAGCAACAATATTTTTTAGCAGAAATATAAAACTTAAAAGAATTTCCATATATTTAAGAAAAACTGCTAGCAGTTTTTTGATTGAAACTTTTATATAAAAAAAGCTGAACTTCCTAGAGTAAACTTTAGAATGTTCAGCTTTTTTACTTTTATGACAATTAATTTGCTATTTTGGGAACTGTACTCTTTTCTTGGATTGTTTCTAATATTTTTTCTAATCTAGCGTGGATATCGTCGATAATAGCGTCACGCTCATAGTGAAAATCATTAGAATCTAGCATATAGCTATGGGTTATGGCTATAGTTTTTGTACCTTTATCATAGGCTTCAGATACCATATGCTGAAGCTTTTCTGTTGTAAAAAATTCTAATCTAAGCTCTTCATCCCTGCTAAGAGCATAAACAGGCATAGGATTAAGTAGCCCATTAAGGGGAGTATACTGCTCTCTGTATGGATTATGAGATTCGTACTTAATATCTGTAAGCTCTTCTAGTATTTTACTAGTATCTTCATTCATTGAGAAACAGCCACCTCTATATATCTGAATAGGTTCAATTCCTTTATTATCTAAATATTCCATGCATAAATTTATAATTTGTTTTTGCTGCTCATAGCTGTAGCTAGCTAGGTATTCCTCATCAGGTCTAATAAATGAGCATTTTGAAGCTATATCTTCTGGAAGATTGTCTGGATGTATATGAAGTCCAAAAATTACTTTGTAATTTTCTTTGATTTTATCAATTAGATTTAGCTTAGAAAGCATATCTGCAAAATACGGAGTTATAAAGAGAATACACGTTATGTTATTATTTGTTGCAAGCTTTAAAAAACGCTCGAGATTCAATACATTATTTTCTAAATTTTTATCGTAATTTGTACCTTCGCAGTCCATGCTGACAACTAATTCAAAGCCTTCATTTTGAAATAGGGAACTGATATCGTTGTTATAAATGGGTTTATTTACAGAATTTGACATGATTTTATATCTCCTCTCTTGTTAAAGTTACAACTTATGTATATAATTAAGTTGTTAGATTGCCAACTTTATTATATACATAAAGTATAAACTTGTCAAAATTAAAAGATAAAGGAGAAGGACTATGAAAACACTAGGATTTCCAAGAATGCACAAAGAAGAAGGAGAAATAAGAGCGTTTTTACCAGATTTTTTTGAAAAATTAGAGATTAATGGTGCTAAAATTTATATAGAAGAAGGTTATGGCTCTAAGATGGGGTATACAAAAGAAGATTATTTATCTGTAAATAAAAATATAGAATTTGTGTCAAAAGAAGAAAGCTACAAGCAAGATATTATTATAGTACTTAGAAGCCCAGAGTTTGATGAGCTTGAACTTATACCAGATGGAAAAATACTAGTCAGTATGCTCCACTATCCAACTAGAGCAAAGAGAATCAAGGTTCTTAAAAGAAAGAATATTAAAGCAGTATCTCTAGATTCTATACGAGGAGATTTTATGCAAAGGCTAGTATTTAACGCTAAAGGAACTTCTCTTCATGGGATGGAGATAGCATTTTCTGAGCTAGAGAAGATAAAATCAGACTTTTATAGCAATACTAGAGGCCCATTAGAGGTATCTATAATTGGTATGGGTATGGTAGGCTTACAAGCTGGAAAAGCTGCTAGTAAATTTGCTCTTCCAGAAATAGCAAAGAAAATAAAAGAAGCTAAGGCAAAGGGAGTACTTATTAATATGCTACCTAGAAACATCACTTCAGATAGAGAAGAGATGATTAAAATATTAAAAAGAACCGATATATTAGTAGACGCTTCAACTAGAGACAATCCTTATGAATATATTGTTGACAATGAATTACTAGGAAACTTAAAGAAAGAGGCTATAATACTTGATTTGACTGCTGATCCATATTTAGTTGATGAAGAAGGAATCCAAGTAAAAGCCATAGAGGGAATTCCTACGGGTACCCTTGATAAATATGTTATATACAAAGATGACAAAGAGTATTATGATATACCTGATACAGTAAATACATCTAATCGAAGAACTGTTGTGAGCTGCGATGCATGGCCTGGAGTCAAGCCTCGTGAATGTATGGAGCTTTATGCTGTGCAGATGCTTCCGCTTATTACAAAGCTCCTAGAAAAGGAATTTGAACAGATGTCTTTAGAAAGTCCTTATTATTTTGAAAGAGCAATCTATAGGGCAACTCTAGATTACTTTTTCAAATATGATAAAGTAAAAACAGAATAATGAATTTGTGGAGGGGTTGTAAGTTATGAAAGGGCAAAAGAAGGCAGCATATGTCTCTATTGCATTGGATATCGCAAACAAGATATTAAATGGAGAATTTCGAGAAAAACAAAAGATTAGTGGAAGGTCAACACTAGCTAGTATGTACAATGTTTCTCCAGAGACAATTAGAAGAGCGATAGTCCTGCTGGAAGATATGGATGTAGTAAACAGTAGCAGAGGTAGTGGAATTGATGTCATATCTAAATCTGCGGCAGAGAAATTTATCGAGAAAAATAAAAGCAGTAGATATATTTCTTCTATTAAAGATGAGATTAGAGATTTGATGCAACAAAAAAAGAAAATCGATGAGCAGATACAAGAGAGCTTTGACACTATTTTTGACTATATTGAAAGATTCAAAAGTGATACGCCATATACGTTTATAGAAATTAAAGTTACTGCTGATTCAAAAAAAATAGGTAAAAAAATAAATGAAGTTAGGCTTTGGCAAACTACAGGAACAACTATGGTTGCATACAGACGTAAAGGCGAGACTGTGATATCACCTGGACCTGATTATGTATTTGAAGAGGGAGATACCATAGTAGTAATAGGTAGCAACAATGTCTATGAAAAGGTATACGAATTCTTGTATTCATAATTGTTTTGGGGGGCTTGTCCGTGAAAAAGAAATTAGCCTGGGGATTGGTAATTCTTAATTTTTTGATTTTGCTTATAGCATTAGGCACTTGGATATATTCTAATACTCTAAGACCGCCTAATCCAGATATGAGTAGAGGTATCCTTCAAAAGATATTAAAAGCAGATACAATTGAGCAAAATATTTCAAATAAATCCAAGCTTTTAGATTTAGGAGATGATGCCTTTGCAGTTGGATACTTAGAAAAGGGCAATTTGTTTTTTGAGTTCTATGATGAAAATCTAAATAAAGTAAATCAGCTAAAAACTGAATTTACTGGAGTTAAGGATTTTGCTATAAAAGTAGATGGAGATAATTTTATACTATACACACTTGCAGATGGCAATATAAGAAAAACTATAGTAGAGTCCAAAAATCTAAAAAGAATTGGCAAAGATATTAGAATAGATGAAGCCAATTTTATGGTTCAAAAGGATGGTTATCTAATTTATGTGAAAAATGATGGGTTAGGAGTAGTTGAAAAGGATGGAAAAACTTATATCCTGAAAACTCAAGATAAAGTCATAAATGCAGACATTAAGGTGAGTGATGAAGGTGTAAAAATTGTTTATGCAACTATATCAGATATGACTACTCATCTTAGATATACTAAATACTTAAACGCTAGGTTTAGTGATTATAGGGATATTGCTGAGCTTGGTACAGATATAAATAGAAAATTGAGAAGCTTGGTATTGGAATCAAATCAAAACCAAAGTACTTTAATTTATGGAATAAAGGATCACAAAAGCCAAAATGTGGCATATTATACTGTGGATATAGATAAGGCTGAAGCAAAGCCAGTTTCTGTATCATCACTTCATCAGGATTCAGCACCAGTTTTTTACAATGGTACGAGCGAGATGATTCTATTAATTGATGATGTAAAGGGAAATAGTGTATATACTCAAGCCGCAATTGCTGATTTAAATGCCTCAGAGCCTAAAAAGCTGCTTACTAAAGGCAAAATAACAGCTTACAATCCGGAAATGATAAGCATTAATGGGCATGATTATTTAAAGTATGAAAATGTAATGGCAAACAAAAAAGAAGTATATCTTGCTTCATCAAGCCCAAGCATAATGGAAAAAACTAGTAAGCCAAGTGTTGATGAAGTAAATGGTATACTGGGAGAAACAGTTGCAGCTTCAGTATTTGGATATGCTTTTTCTCTTAGCTATTTTGGATATATATTTATATTTATTTCTTTATTATTTTTCTCTGCAATGTTGTTTTTTGTGAGCTGGACAGAGAGAAACCCAGGAAAGATAATAATCGCAGCTGCTGTAATGCATTTGATTGCTCAGCTTATGACTATGTCGAGCTATCTCATTCAAAATGCTCCGTCAAACATAGCTCTGCCATTTTATCTAAAAAATCCAGTGATAGTAATAGCTATGATAGTAATCAGCTTACTGGTATCACTTGCATTTATTTTTTACAGACATACTAGAAATGACATGAAACAAAGACTTTGGGGAACATATTTTGAGTTTTTTACTGTAAATACTATACTTTATATGCTGATATTTTTCCCTTATCTAGCGGTGTACTATATATAACAATGAAATTAAGAAATCCTAGATTAATAAGCAACTACTGAAATGTAAAAGCTTAAAAGTAATCTAGGATTTTTAATGTCGATAAATATTTATTGTTAGTTTGCGAATAGGTGGTTTATGTGAATAAGAATGTCATGTTAAACCAACCGTTATTGCTTGTGCAGCTTGCAGAAGCCTTATACTTATTTACGATTGACAATATAGACTGCATGCCTATTCCATGACCAGGCTCAGTGCTTGTTGGAAAGCCGCTACTTCCAATTAAAATTTCACCGTTAAATCTATTTTTGAAGATGATAGCTAGCTTTTCATCATAAAATCTAGCACTTATATAAATTTCTTGCTCATCAAGGCTTTGCTTAGAGCTAGCGATTATTGCATTTTCAAAGGCATTGGCTATCAGAATAGCTATATCGTTGCTATTCCACGGAAGCTTATCTGGTATATTAAGCTCTAATTTCACATCTATATTTTTCTCTTTAGCCTTTGACATATAAACCAATAAGGCAGAATTTACTATAGTGTTTTTACAATATACGAGAGGCTTGTTAGCTTTCATAGTTGTGTCGAGCTCTTCGATATAATTAAGTACATCTTCAGTTTTTTTATCTTGGATTAATGACCTAATTATTCCAAGGTTATGTCTCATATCGTGCTTGCAGATTTTAATGTGATTTTCTGATTCTCTAAGAATTTCAGCTTGAGCTAAGATACCCTCTGTTTGAAGATTCATGATTTTATTTTGATTCTTCAAGTAAAGCATGTTTTCCAGAGATTCAAAATCTAGAGTAATCCATTTCCAAGATATAATCAAAGACAAAGCAGTCATGATTCTGGAGATAATCTGAGGAAGGCTATTAATCCACTGGTTATTCATAGTAACCATTGCATCACTATAAATTGCAAGGGCAGGAATCATCCATATTACATTCCAATAATAATCATTTGTTAGTTGGCTATTAAAAATAATAGAATTAGAAACTTTCTTCCAAAGTGGGATGAAAAAAAGCGTAAATAAAATGCTATAGCCTATGGTTTGAATAGAAAGCTGAATATACAAAGGTGTAGCAGTGCTTATTCTACCTACAAACAAAGCTACAATGGAATGAAGAAATAAAGAATAGCCACCTTGCATTCCATAAATAAAAATATGCTTGTATAAATTTCCTTTGATAAATGAAATATTTATAAAAACATAAATTGTAGATAACAAAAATAAGAGACGCTTATATGTAAGAAGCGTGACGTTATTGTAATCACCCTTGACTAAAATATACACAGCCAAATGCTGAAAAATAAATGCAGCAGTGTAATATAGAAAAAGCTTTTTTTTCCTTCCAAGTTCTAGAGATTTTGAAAAAGGAAGATATCTCATGGCTAGCCCAGGAAGCTGGGCAATAGTGATAGCAAGTATAGTTATAAATAATGGCATCAAAAACCCCTTCTATTTATAAAATAAGTAGTATATTGCTCAATAACCTCAGCTTTTCTTCTTCTACTGATAGGAATTTTTTCTCCTGTTTTAAGTAGAAAGTCGTTTTCTATAGGTTTGACTATATAATCCATATTTACAGTGAGATTTCTATAACATTCTAAAAAACGATGGTCTTCACGTAAAACTTTAGAATAATCAGAATATTTTCCTGAAGCCTGAACAACTTCAGAAGCAAAATGGAAAAATAAGTTTCTAACAGAGCTTTCAATATATACGATATTTTTATTCAAAACAAACATGTCTCCAGAGCTTGTCTTTATAGTTATCCCACATTTATCAAGATTAAGTAGCTCTACAAAATAATCCAAAGCCTTGTAAAAAGCTTTCATATGCTTAGTTACAGGTTTTAGTATATAACTCAGAGCATGAACTCCATATCCATCTAGGATATGCTCAGTGCTAGTAGTAAAAAAAATAATCTTTATATTTTTATCAAGTAGTAACAATTTTTCTGCAGTTTCAATCCCAGTGAGCTCTGCCATATAAATATCCAAGAGGACTAGGTCAAATTCTGCTGGCATAAAGCCATCTAAAAACGCTTCGCCACTTTCATATTCACAAAACTCAGGAGTAATATCAAACTGTTGAAAGCGAACAGAAAAATAGTCAGTAACAAGACTGATAATCTCGTTTCTCTCTTGTGCTAAATCATCTACAACTGCTATTTTCAAAACGGGCCTCCTAGTTATTGTTAATATAATTATATATCAAAAATTTACCATCTTCAAAAAATATTTACCACTCAGTCAAAAAAACGACCACTCGGTAAAAATCTATAGAAAAAAATAAAATAAAAATATAGAATAAACGGTGTGTGCCTATGGTTATTAAAACGAGTTTATGCTTAGATACCATGCAAAAAAATTAAGAATTGAACTAAACAAAGGAGGTAAAAAATATTGAAATCAAGTCAACTAAAAACAAACAATAAGAAAAAAGTTCTCTCAATGCTACTTGCACTTACTATGATATTTCAAATTAGTATACCAGCAGTATTTGCAGAGGGAGAAGAAAATCAAAAGAAAATCATAGCTTTTGAAGAGCTAGCAGATGATGTAAAAAACATCACTGTAGAGGTAGATAGCACTGAAGAAGAGGTAGTAGCAAAAATGCCAAGCTCACTTAAAGCCTCGTATCAAGAAACAACTACAGGCTCAGCTATAGAAATCACCATAGAAAATGTAACCTGGGAGCTATATGAGACAAATAGCGCTTCAGCTACCTTTGATTCATCTCAAAGCGGTGCTAGCTATACATATAAAGCAAAGCTACCAGCTACAGATAGCATAGGAGATGAGCTGGTACTAGAAAGTGGGGTTTCACTACCGACTATCACAGTACTAGTAGGAGCTGTGCCCATACTGTTAGGTGGAGACTTAGATGAAGCTAGTATTACAGAGCAAGGTGGTAATATTACGACCTATGCAACCATAGAAGAAGCCATCACAGTAGCTCAAACTGTGGAAAACTGCACTGTAACATTACTAAAGGATGTAGAGACAGAAAATTTAATTTTAATCAACAACGGCACTTTTACTCTTGATTTAAATGGAAAGTGGTTGAATAATACTGCAAATGATGGAATTTGTGCTATTGGGTTACAGGGCGCAGTATCTCTTAAAATAAAAGATAGTGTAGGCACTGGAGGTATTACAACGATAGAAACTTATTCCATTTACAGCTCAGGATATTGTTCTTTGAAAATAGAAGGTGGAAGCTATAAAGGAATTATGTGGTCATATAATAATGTGGGAGATGCCCTAGAGAATGGCTATGTTTACAGAAATATCAGTGACAACTCGCTAGTGACCGATGTAAATACATTAAGTAATTTTGAAATTTATAATGTTAAAGTAACACCTGCACCTGTAATAATCACTGCCCAGCCTGAGGATACTATTATTGCTCCAGGCTACACAGTTGACCAAGCACCGACATTGACAGTTATAGCCCAGACAGTACCTACTGATTCTGGACAAACAATTTCATATCAGTGGTATAAGGACGATGTAGCTATTGCCGGAGCAACAAATTCAAGTTATACAGTTCCTACAGGACTTACAGAAGGAACATATTATTACTACTGCGCTGTGACTTGTGAGGGTGTCTTAGTAAAAAGTAATAATGCAGAGCTGTATATTTATAGCAATACGGGAGATTATGAAGTAACAGATTCAAACTCAAATACATCTAAATACCCAGCACTTGAAGCTGCAATTACATTTGCTAAAAGCAAGCCTGGCAGTACAGTTAAGCTACTTGCTGATGCTAATACTGTAAGCAGTGTGAAGGTCAGCTCAGGCACATTTACAATTGATTTAAACGGTCATATATGGACTAGTACTGCAACTGATAGAGCTTTGGATGTATCACTTGCAAATCATATAACACTAAAAGACAGTCATGGTGGCGGGAAATTTACAACAAGCACTGCAGAATGCTTGGTATTAGTAAGTAGATCGTCATTAACAATTGAGAGTGGAATTTATGAAAATACAGTAGGAAAAGTATCATATGCTAGTGCAATCGATAATACGCACAAAATAACTATTAAAGACGGTAGTTTTATAGGTACTGCAACAGGGCAAAGATTGTTTGAGTTTCATAGAATTGGAGTTTTGATAAATAACGGCTCTTTCAGTGGCAATCCAGTTTACTTTGCTACATATGAAAATATTACACAAAGTGTTTTTCTAGCTGGCGGAACCTATGATAGAATACAAATGTTTAGCGGTAGCCTAGGTACTTTACTTGAGGAAGACTATGCTTTTAATCAAAGCGGAACATGGATTAACAATCCAAGTGGAACAGATATATCTAATGTAATAGTAAAGCTTAAGCCAGTCGCTATAAGTCAGCAACCTCAAAATGCTACAAATGCAACATACGGCTACACTCAAGGACCAAATATTAGCGTAACAGCTCAAAAGACTGCTACTGGCACAGGAGATATTTCATACAAGTGGTATCGTGTGAAAAGTGGTAGTGAACCTGCTGACATGGAAGTAGGAACTAATTCCAATACATTAGAAATTCCATCTGGTCTTCCAGCAGGAACACATAGTTTTTACTGCGTAGTTTCCTGCGATGGATATATATTAAATACTGAAACTGTAACATTTACAGTAGAAAAAGCAACTCCGATAGTAGACATAGTAGAAGAAAATACAAGTGATAGAGTGTTTGGAGATACTATTCAAATTAAAGCAAAAGTTTCAGGTATATATTTTGAGAACTTGGCAGGGACTATTACTTTAAAAGAAGGAAGCACAACTATAGCAACAGCTATACTTAGCAATGGTTCTGCCATTTTGGAGTGGACGAATGTACCAACTGGTGACCATAATTTGCTAGTTGAATATACTGCGCCATCTAATAGTAACTATACTGATGAAATAAGCAGTAATATTAGCTTTAATGTTGTCAAAGCACCTCAAGCTTCACTTCATATCAATGAAGTAACAGGTAAAAAGTTTTTAGACGGTAATTTTACACTAGGTACAGCTGGTGGAACAGGAACAGGAGCAGTAAGCTACAGCGCATCCTCAAATGATGTACTTTCCATAAGTGGAAACACAGCAACTATTATTGGAGCAGGAACCGTAACAGTTACTGCTACAAAAGCAGAAGATGAAAACTATTTAAGCGCAACTGCTCAGACAGTTATAACTATTGATAAGGCATCTGCACCTACAATATCATTCCCTACAGCAAGTGGGATAACTTATGGTCAAAAGGTATTAGACAGTATTTTAGACGGTGGAAGCATCACTTTAGGAAGATTTAGCTGGAGCCAGCCTGAGCAGAATTTAGTACCTAATGTTGTAAATGGTGGAACTTATACTGCGAAGGTTATTTTTACCCCAAATGCGACTACAGTTAAAAACTATGAGGAAATTCCACAAGTAGATAGAGAAGCAGATATAAGTTTTACAGTAAATAAGGCGCAGCCATCTGTAAACCTATCAACTAAAAGTACAGGAACTTCTGGAAACAGAACAACAGAAATTAAGATAAATCTATCAAAATCAGGCTTTGGAAATTATCCTCAAGGCACTATAAAACTCGTTGATTGCACAGAAGCTACTGAAAAAGATATAGTAGGAGCTGAGAATGTACCTTTATTAAACGGAGAAGCTTCATATACTTGGACAGGACTTTCGGATAAGATATATAAAGTAAAAGCTATATATCTTGGAGATGAAAACTATCTACCAGCTAGTAGCAGTGTATCTGAGTTTGATACAACTAAAAATGAACAAGAGAATTTTAAGCTTTCTAATCCAGGAAGTAAAACCTATGGTGATAATGCTTTTACTCTAACAACCTCAGGTGGAAATGGAACTGGAGCTGTGAGTTATGTAAGCTCAGATGAGAGCATAATTAGTATATCTGGAGATACAGCTACTATTCATAAGGCTGGTACTGCAAATATCACAGCAATTAAAGCAGGCGATGATAACTATAATCCAGCTATGAATACACTAGCTGTTGATGTAGCTAAAAAAGCTCTTAATATAAAAGCTGATGATAAGCTAAATATTGTAAAAGGAAGTATTATGCCAAACTTAAGCTACACAGTTAATGGTTTATTAGGAACTGATAGCTTAACTAAAGAGCCAGTAATTACTACAAGTGCTAAAGATACTAATGCCGTAGGCGAGTATGTAATATCAATATCAGAAGCAGAGGTGTCAAATTCTGATAGCTATGAGATAAGCTATACAAATGGCAAGATGACAGTAATAAATAGTAGTAATGGAGATAGTGGCAATAACAGTGGAAATAGTTCTTCTGGAGGCTCATCAAGTAAAGATAACAAGGATGATAAAGAGCCAAATAAGGCTCCAGTAAATCAAACACCACCAGCACAAGGAGAACTACCACTACAAACTACTGAGCAAAACAGCACTAAGGCTCCAGTATTTGCAGATACTGAAAATCACTGGGCAAAATCAGATATAGAATTTGTAACAAAGAGAGGTCTATTTGGTGGAACTGGAGATGGCAAATTCTCTCCGAACATGCCAATGACTAGAGGAATGTTTGTAACAGTTCTAGGAAAACTAGCAAAAGCAGATTTAACTGGATTTACATCTAGCTCATTTAAAGATGTAAAATCAGATGCTTACTACCTACCATATATCCAGTGGGCAAATACTTCTGGAATAGTAAATGGAATATCCTCAGAAGAGTTTGCACCAGATATGCCTATTTCTAGAGAGCAAATGGCAGTTATGCTACTAAACTATATTAAAGCAATGAATATAGACCTAGCGAAGCTAAATGAAGAAAATCAATTTGCTGATACAGATGAAATGAGTGCTTGGGCAAAAGAGGCAGTAAACGCCATCCAAATGTCAGGCATACTATCAGGAAAACCAGACAATAAATTTGATCCAAAAGGAATAGCTACAAGAGCAGAAGTAAGCTCTATGCTTAGAAGATTTATTGAGTTTATGGAAGAAAGCACCAAATAGAAAGAATAAATGAAATAGAAAAAGACTAATAAATACAGAAAAATAAATGAAGCAATAGATTGAAATTCAATGTTTAAATTAAACTAAGAGTCCTATTTACAAGTGTTTGCATTTGTGAATAGGACTTATTGTTTTACCACTCAGTCAAAAAAACGACCACTCGGTAAAAATCTATAGAAAAATAATAATAAAAATATAAAATGAACTGTGAATGTCTTTATATTTAAAAAAGGAGGATTGGTTTAATGTTATTAAAATCAAAAAAGAAATTTTTTGCTATTTTACTTGTACTCACTATGATTTTCCAAGTGAGTATGCCAGTAACATATGCAGGAGAAATTCCTAAATATGTAGCTTTTGAGGAACTAGCAGAAGCTATAAGAAATCAGACTGTACCAGTAGGAACGACGAAGGAAGCTATAATAGCTACTTTGCCTACTGCTGTAGGAGGTACTCTACTAGAGACTGCAACTACAACAGGCTCGGCATTAAGTGTTACTGTTAATATCGAGAGATGGGATTGTTATGATTTTTCATCTGAGGTTCCAGGAGAAGAGTATTATTTTATCGGAACTCCACCATGGCCACATGAGATTGCAACTGGAGTAGAGTACCCAAAAGTTAAAGTAAAAATAGCAGGGGAATTACAGCTTCCACCAGGGGTGACTCTAGTAGACGGAGCTACATACGGGGGAGATATAACTCAGAGAGGGCTTAATTTAAGAAACAGTGGGCTACCAGACAAAAAAATGCAGTATAAGGCAGGTAGTGGTTATGTTTTGTTTACACCACAGGGACAGGGAGTAGCAAACCCAACTATAGAGCTAAATAATGCTACTTTTTTATACGGTGGGAATCCACTTGATTTGCCTGATGTAGAATCAGACTTAATATTTAAAGGAAGAACTGTATTAGCGGGTAGTCTTCCTAATGATTGCAATTTTAAATTAGAGCCAAATGCAAAGTTTGAATTAAGAAAGCCAGATGCCTCAGGTTCATGGCTAGATTTATTCTTAGAAAACAAAATGATTATAGGGGAAAATGCTACTTTTATTATTAATGAAGAAGTCGCAGTTATAGTAACTGAGAGAGGAGAAGGGAATACTTCTCTAATAGAAAATAGTGGAAGCATCATAGTAAGAGGAGAACTAGTATTTGAGGATCCAGCTTATAGAGATGATATAGCAAATTTGAATATTTCTACAGAAGACAGGGGAAAAGTATTAGTAGATGGCGAGCCTTTTATAATAGGAGATTTGCTTTTTGATGAAGCAGCTGGATTAGAGCTTTCTCCTGAAAATGAGGGAGTATATAAAGCTGGAAATGGAAGCATCACTTGGGAACCTGAGATAGCACCATTTGGAGAGCTTATAGGTGGAGTGCTTACTCTAGATAATGCAAGTTTTAATATGGAAGAAGGTAGTAGAGGTTGTATTAGGGTATTTGAGAGGAAGAATATACCTATTACTATTAATGTGATAGGAGAAAATAATCTAGAAAATATATATGGAGAAGTTATAGCAATAGACAACCTTAAACTTACAGGAAGCGGGAATCTAACTGTAAAGGGCGAATCGCCGATAATTTATGAAGATAGCTTTGACAAAACAGGGTTTAATGGAGAGTTAAATGCTATTGTAATTAAACGCATTTATGAAATGGGCTATGGACATAGTTTATATGAAACAGCATATGGAAGAACTTCATATGTTGATGGAAATGATGCTACAGAGTTTACAGTGTCGCAAGGAGCTGTATTAACAATAGAACAAGGAGCTAATCTAGAAACTAAAACATTTGTTAATAATGGCGAGGTAATAAATAACGGTTCGATAAGTATGCAAGTAGATGTAAATGATGCAAATTTATATACATGGGCATATGATTATCTTAACCTAAAAGGTAGCGGAGTATTAATAGTATCTCAGACGAGTGGAGGTGGTATTTCTGCTACATTTACAAACGATGGCAAGCTTATAAATGAAACATTTACACCTCTTGATTTTAGTAGTGTCACAGAAGATAAAGGGAATTTAGAAGTAGATGGTTATTTTTGGAATCACGCTACAAAAACTCTTACATTACAAAACATTATTTTGCATGAATCAAGTAGTACGGTGAATAATAGTGCAATTTCTCTTCCACAAGGAGAAAATGTAACTCTAGAGCTGAAAGGATATAATAAAATTAAAGGATTTAAAAAAGCTATATATCAAGGAGACCCTATTTTTGACAATCCAAACGAAAAAATTGACCCATCAGGCTCTCTTACTATTAAAGGAAATGGAATTTTAGTAGGAGAAAAAAGTGAATTGGGAGGTTATAGGGAGGATGTAATTACAACTACTGGTAAGTTGATAGTTGAAAGTGGTACCCTAAATATGTATTCCCCACATAAAAAAGGTATACTAGCGATAGGGATGGAAATTAAAGGCGGAAATATAGGCAGCGAATTTGTTAAATCACCTCTTATTTGCTTAGGCGATTTTGTGATGAGTGGTGGCAAGATTATAGGAGCAAATACAGATGGTGGAAGCATAGAAGTATTTGGAAATATGAATATTTCTACAGGAGAGATATATGCAAATGGAGTAGCAAATGCTATCGATGTTATTGGAGGAGATTTAACTCTTACAAATGGAAAAGTTAAAGTCCAAGATTCATTAATTGGAATTAAACTTAGAGAGGGTAACTTTACTATGACAGGTGGAGATGTTCAAATATATAATTCAAATGATGAATTATCTTCAGGAATTGTATTAGTAGATATGATGGGCTCTAATAGGACTTTTTCTATAACAGGTGGAACTGTAGATATTAAGGTATTAATGTCAGCATTTAATTTCATGAGTTTTGGAAATGGAAGTACTTTTAGCTTTGAGTCAGGTGGCATGAATGTAACTACATCTCCAGTAGGTGGAGTACTTAGGTCTGAAACTTTTTCAATGCCAGAACCAGGAGATATACCTCCTGATGCAGTAAACCCAGGGGCAGGACCAATTCCTCCTGACTCAATAAATCCGGGGGCTGGACCAACACCAGGTTCAATGCCTGGAATAACGGTGACTTCTTTTACTACTGATGAAAGGCTAGATGTATCGTTTATGTCAGAAATAATGATTGAAAATGCTTGTACAGGATTAAAAATAGTAAAAGAAAACACTCCAGATGAACCAACAAATCCGACAAACCCAACTAATCCATCGAATGGAAATACATCTGGAGATTCAGGCAATAACAGTGGAAATGGTTCTTCTGGAGGTTCATCAAGTAAAGATGACAAGGACGATAAAGAGCCAAATAAGGCTCCAGTAAATCAAACCCCACAAGCACAAGCAGAACTACCACTACAAACTAGTGAGCAAAACAGCACTAAGGCTCCAGTATTTGCAGATACTGAAAATCACTGGGCGAAATCAGATATAGAATTTGTAACAAAGAGAGGCCTATTTGGTGGTACAGGAGATGGCAAATTCTCTCCAAATATGCCAATGACTAGAGGAATGTTTGTAACAGTTCTAGGAAAACTAGCAAAAGCAGATTTAACTGGATTTGATTCAACTGATTTTAAAGATGTAAAATCAGATGCTTACTACCTACCATATATCCAGTGGGCAAATACTTCTGGAATAGTAAATGGAATATCCTCAGAAGAATTTGCACCAGATATGCCAATTTCTAGAGAGCAAATGGCAGTTATGCTACTAAACTATATTAAAGCAATGAATATAGACCTAGCATCACTAAATCAAGAAAATCAATTTGCTGACACAGATGAGATGAGCACCTGGGCAAAAGAGGCTGTAAAAGCCATCCAAATGTCAGGCATACTATCAGGAAAACCAGACAATAAATTTGACCCAAAAGGAATAGCTACAAGAGCAGAAGTAAGCTCTATGCTTAGAAGATTTATAGAGCTTATGGAAGAAAGCACCAAATAGAAAGAATAAATTAAACAAAGAGTCCTATTTACAAGTGTTTGCATTTGTGAATAGGACTTATTTTTTTACCACTCAGTCAAAAAAACGACCACTCGGTAAAAATCCATAGAAAAAAATAAATTAAAAATATAGAATATGTAAGGTGTTGGAAATAGGTTTAATTTTGCCTAAAAATTAATACATCATATTATTTATAATAATTAAAGGAGGTATAAAATGAATTTAAAGCAAAAGAAAAAAATGCTTTCGGCATTACTTGCTTTTACTATGGTATTGCAAATGAGTGTGCCAGTAGTATTTGCTGAGGGGGAAGACTCATCATCAGGAGCTGATGACATAATGCTATCAGGTTCCAATCAACCCACTACGACAGGAGGAGCTATCACTATTGATTTAGATGGATTGGTAGCAGAAAATCTAGCTAGCTTAAACGAAGGAGATATAGTCACTATAGACGGAAAAGAGGTTACATATAAAGGCGATGCCACAGCAACAGGCATAAATATCGCAGAATCTGAATATGTAGCAGATGGAAAACAGGTAATATATAAGGCGGGAAATGGATATATACTTATAACTTGGCCTACACAAGCAGGGGTACCATATCTAGTTACACTTCATGATGCTAACATTGACATAGCAGGGACAGGCGACATAGATGCAATTGATATAGTTGGAAAAGTAATAATGAATTTAGAAGGAGCAAATCGCTTAAAAGCACCTCGAGATGGAATACGAATAGGCACTATTCAACCCATCATTACTATTGGCGGAAACGGGAGTCTATATATAGAGTCTCTATGTGGAATAAACCAAACTCATATTAGTGGGGAATTTATTATTCAAGAGGATGCAGTATTAGATTTAAGATGCACAGGATTTGGAATGCACACAGGTTATTCTGGGAAGATTACGATAAAAGATAATGCAAAAGTCAATATATCAGTTAGCCCAGGAACAAATAATGCCGCATGTATTTGCAAATATTTATATGTAAAAGGAAATGCAGAAGTAAATACGAATGGAGAACATCCAATTATAGATGCAGTAAGTACTGAAGTTGAGCCAACTACAAGTTTAAATGCTATTGTAAGAGGAGTGCTTAGCACAACTGAATGGCCACATACAGTTTATGGCACAGTTACAGTACCAGAAAATGCGATACTAGATTTTGGAGCAGAATATCATAAAAATGGACCTCTTTCAGCAGCAGAAGGAGCAAGCTTAATAAACAATGGGATAATTAAAGTCAACGACGGCGTAAGTGTAGAACAGCTTAAAGCACTTAATATAACAAATAATGGAATCCTTATGTTAGGCAGTAAAGCGGTGCAATTATTTGGCGATACACTTTATGAAGATAAGGGGACAATTACAGGGAATATTGATTTTAAAACTAATATGCCTACAGAACCTACTTATTACAGAAAATCTGGTGGTTATATTATGTTTAGACCAGCATCAGGAGCAGAAAATGCATCTATTAAATTACATGGAATTAATTTAGAAGCAGATAATAATCTTCTGATATTTCCAGATGAACTAGTTGATGTGATAATAGAGGGTGAAAATGAAGTAGATATTATTAGAGCATCTAAAAACTTTAACCTCAAAGGAAATGGAACGCTAAATGCACTTCGAATAGAAACAACTGAGGAAAATGTTCAAATGAATATAGGTAGTGACGTAAAACTAAATTCAGAATATAGAACAGGTAGTAATATGATAATGACATCTACCTTCTACGGAAAAAACGAAGTAGACTATGCTGATGGATTAATGGTAAGAGGTGACCAAAAGGTAGTTTTAAAAGCAGGGTCAGAACTTAAGCTTAGCATAAACGAGGGGATTATAGGCTTTATGCAGATTGATGAAGGTGCTTTAGGAGACATTATTATAGAAGAAGGAGCTTCTATTGTAAATAACTCTCATATATTCCTTCCGATAGGGACAACTGTAGAGCAAATCAAAGCCCTTAACTTAAAAGGAACTGGAGTAGTTCGTGTAGTAAAGGAATATGATAATGGCTTGCCTTCTATATGGGACACATTTTCAAATGAAGGAAAATCAGTGACAGTAATGAATGGCAATTTAACTCTTGACGATATTGAAATTACTGAATCGGACAATAAAGGTTATACATGGACAAAGACAGAAGAGAGTGGCAATAAAGTATGGACACTTGAATTAAAAAATATAATAATTGATGGTTTAATTAATGTTCCTAACACTAAGACAATAATCAATACTCAAGAAGATAGTAATGTGAATGGTGGGATAAGCAAATCTACTAGTTATTCGTTAGATCTTGTTTTTAAAGGAAATGGAGTACTCACTATAGGTGGAACTATAAGTGGAGGAACTAATGGTGATATTGTAACAATAGAAAATGGAGCAAGAATAAATATATTGGGTAATATTTCTGTGGGAGCATCAGGCGGAGGAGTAGATGGAACGGTTATAATTGATGGAAGAGGAACAGAATTGATTATTAATAGTGGATATGATTCAGGTATAGTATGCGATACTGTGAAAGTTCAAAATGGAGCAAATGTAGAGATTCACTCCGAGACTAGAGGAATAATGGCTTTATCTGGAGGAGTATCTGTAGAAAATGGCTCAACATTAGAAACAAATTGTGAATATGGAGTATATATTCTTGATGGAAAGTTAAATGTAGATGATACTAGCATACTTATAACAGATGGCTCAAGAGCTCCATTTGCGATAGTAGACTTATCTGGTGAAAAGGGAGAAAGTGATGTAGTTAGACTTCCAGGGATGCCAACAGATACAAAGATAAATTCAGTAACTGGAGATTTTGATTTTTATGGAACAAAAAGAAAATATTGGAGCGTCCATGACACAGGTGTTTTAGGAGTGACAGATGAAAATAGTGAGCCTGTAAAACTTACAGGAGCAGCTATAGGAAGATATATATTCAAAAAGGCAGTAGTGCCAACAGATCCAACACCAACAGACCCAACACCAACAGACCCAACACCAACAGACCCAACACCAGATAAGCCATCAAAACCTAGTAAACCATCTAGCGACGATGACAAGGAAAAAGAAAAAAATGATGTAGAACAAGAAGTACCAATACCGCCTACAGTTGTGGCAGAAGCAGAACCGTCAAAACCTATCTTTATAGATGTAAATGATGATGATTGGTTTAAGCCTGCAGTGGATTTTGTAACTGGAAAAGGAATCATGAATGGAGTAGAAAAAAATAGATTTGGGCCATATATTAGTACTACTAGAGGAATGATAGTTACGATATTCTGGCAAATGGAGAACAAGCCTATGCCAAATGGTTCTCAAAATTATACAGATGTAAATCAAGGACAGTATTTTGCAGATGCAGTAAACTGGGCGACAGAAAACAACATTGTAGTGGGATATGGCAATGGAAATTTTGGCCCAAATGATATAATAACTCGTGAACAGATGGCAACTATTTTATATCAATATAGCAAATATAAAAATTATGATTTGACTCAAGGTGGAATGAAGGTTAGAGAGTTTAGCGATTATGAAAATATATCTCCATGGGCACTTGAATATATGACATGGGCAGTAAATAATCAAATCATTTCTGGTGTAGGAAATAATATGCTAAATTCAAGAGGTCATGCAACAAGAGCTCAAGTAGCCGCAATACTAAAGAATTTTTATGCTATAATCGATAAACAATAATATTCAATACAAAAGAATTTGCTTTTTAATTTCAATAAAATTAATTTATACTTTTGAAATGCGATTCATAAATTGAAATTTATCTATTTATAATACTTATTTAAGATAATATTTCAAATTTTAAAAAAATAGCTTGCATTTTTATTCGGTATAAAATATAATAGCTATCAAATAAAAAAACGATTAAAAATATATCTAAGGAGAGATACTAATGAACCTTCTAATACTTACAACTGTACAACTACATCATCATTATTAGAAGGGTATGAGCCGTTATTGGTCCAGCCCTGTTCGTGTTTTGAAAGGGCTAACTTCTAATAATGGCAAAAATAAGATATATTTTATTTTTAGTACGCACAAGAGCCATTTTGGATTTATAGTCCAAGGTGGCTTTTTTTATTTCAATAAAAAGGAGAGATATTATGCTAAGAATAGCACTTGCAAAAGGAAGGCTTCAGGAAGATTTTTTAGATTTAATATACCAAAACCAAGGCACTATGAGTCAAAACAAAAGAAGCCTAAGGCTGACAGATCGATTAAGAAACTGGGAGATACTTCTTCCTAAGTCTCAAGATGTGCCTCAGTATTTAGATATGGGAATGGCTGATATAGGGGTGGTGGGCAAGGACGTACTCCTAGAGTGCAAAAGCAACTTAAAAGAGGTAATGGATTTAGAGCTAGGAAGGTGCAAGATGGTAATAGCTGGACCTACTGAAAACAAAGGAAAAGTTAAGTATAAAACTGTTGCAACCAAATACCCCAATATTGCAAAGGATATTTTTAAAAATAAAGGGATTGATGCTGAAATCATTTATCTGCAAGGCTCTGTGGAGCTTGCTGTGGCAACTGGAATAGCTGATGTCATAGTAGATATAGTTCAAACAGGCACAACCTTAAAAGAAAATGGACTTGTAGTTTATGAGGAGCTATTTGATATTAATGCAAAGCTAGTAGTATCTAATGAAATATCAAGCAGAAAATTTGCAATGATAGATAGCTTAATAAATGAATTAAAAAGAGGAGGAGAGCGCTGTGAATATATTTAAGCTAAATTCTGAAAGAGCAAGAGCTTTCCTAAATAAAATAAGCTCTAGGCAAGCAGATATGGAAGATAAGGTGCTAGATGCAGTTAGAGAAATAATAAATAAGGTAAAACAAAACGGTGATAATGCATTGATAAGCTATGCAAAGCAGTTTGACAAGGTAGAGTTAAAAAGCCTAGAGGTAAGCAGTATAGAGCTAAGTCAGACCGAACTGAAAATTGATAAAGCTGTTAAAAAAGCTATAGATAAGGCATATGAGAATATATGGGAATTTCAGTCAGCTCAAAAGCCTGAGGATTTTATTTACGAAAAGGAAGGAATCATATCTAAAACTAGATATATACCTATAGAAACAGCAGGAATCTATGTCCCAGGGGGCAAGGCAGCCTATCCATCATCCGTACTTATGAATGCCATACCAGCAAGAGCTGCTGGGGTTAAAAATATCATTATGACAGTGCCTTGCGATGAAAATGGAGTGATAAGCCCTGAAGTGCTTTATGCGGCCAAGCTTTGCAAGGTAGATAGAATATTCAAGGTCGGAGGAGCACAGGCAATTGCTGCTCTTGCATATGGCACAGAGTCTATTCCAAAGGTAGATATCATTACAGGACCAGGAAATATCTATGTATCAGTTGCAAAAAAATTGGTTTATGGAACTGTAAATGTAGATATGATAGCTGGACCTAGTGAAATTCTAATAGTATCAGATGGAAATCAAAATCCAAGCTATATAGCGGCAGATTTGATTTCACAGGCAGAGCATGATGAGCTGGCATCATCTATACTACTAACTCTAAGCGATAAAGAAGCAGAGGCTGTATCAAATGAAGTGGGCATTCAGCTATCAAAGCTCCCAAAATCTAAAATTGCATCTGAATCAATTAAAAACTATGGAGCGATTCTAGTATGTGATACTAAGCAGGAACTCATAGATATAGCTAATCAAATAGCTCCAGAGCATCTTGAGGTTTTGTTTGAAGATAAAAAAATTACTGACAGCCTTACAAATGCTGGATGTATTTTTTCAGGAGAATACTCGCCAGAGCCACTAGGGGATTACATGGCTGGGCCAAACCACATACTTCCAACCAATGGAAGCGCTAAAGCTTTTTCGCCTCTAGGGATTCAAAGCTTTATGAAAAGAAGTAACTATATAGAAGCAAGCAAAGAAGGGCTTGAAAAAATTTATAAGGATATAGCCTGTTTTGCAAAGGCAGAAAATTTAGATGGACATGCAAATTCGATTTTGAGGAGGTTTTAAGATGATGAGTAATATATTAAAGCTAGATGCTAATGAGAGAGCAAAGGGTTATGAGGCAGAGATAATAGCTTCAATCATACAAAAATCTGTATTTTCTAAAGTAAGTATAAATAGATATCCTGATGCAAAGGCTATTAAGCTAAGAAAAGCATATAGCAAGTATTCCAAAATTCCTTACGAAAACCTAATTGCAGGAAATGGCTCTGATGAGCTTATAGATTTAGCATTTTCAGTATTTGCTCAATCTAAAACTGTAGTTTGCTTTGATCCAGATTTTTCAATGTATGAGGTATATTCTAAAAAATATAATGCTAGCTTGATTAAGGTTAAGACCATGAAGCTTGAAGACCTAATAAATGCGGCAAGAATTAATATGGCATCAGTGATAGTTTTTTCAAATCCCAACAATCCAACTGGCAAAGGCTTTTTGAAATCAGATGTAGAGCAACTCATTAAAACATTCTGGGGAACTGTGATAGTAGACGAAGCCTACATGGATTTTTACAATCAAAGCGTGTCTGACCTAATATCAAAATACGACAATCTTGTAATAACCAAAACTTGCTCGAAAGCCTTAGGGCTGGCAGGGATAAGAGTAGGGTTCTTAGGCTCTGAGTCAAATAATATAGATAAAATAGAGCAGGTACGCTCTCCATACAATGTGAACAGCTTGACCCAAAATATAGCTACGGAGATACTGAGTTATCCTAAGCTTATTGCAAAATATATTAAAGAAGTGAAATGCTCAAGAGATGACTTATATTATAAGCTTATAGCTGAACTAAATGATGAAATCCAGATTTATGAAAGCTCAGCTAATTTTATCTATATGAAAACAAAGTATTCAGCAGATATCTATGAATATTTACTAGAAAAAGGAATCCTAATTCGCTCATTTGAAGACGGGATAAGAATAACTGTAGGTAATATAGAGGACAATGTAAAGCTGGTATCTGAGCTAAAAAGAGCTATATCACTTGCTAAAGAAGAAAGAAGGGGATATCAAAATGAGAGGGCAGTATAAAAGACTCACATCAGAGACAAAAATCGAAATTCTTTTAGATACCAGGGCTGATGAGTATAAAAGCTTAGAATCAGATACTGGAATTGGATTTTTCGACCATATGCTCATAACTTTTGGACGATATGCGAACTTGAATGGTTATATAAAAGTCGAAGGAGACTTATTTGTAGATACTCATCATACAATCGAAGATACTGCAATAGCTTTAGGAAAGACTTTAAAAATGATGATAAAGGATACCTCTATAAATAGATATGCAAATGCAATTATTCCTATGGATGAAGCTCTAGTTAGAACAGTTATAGATATGGGTGGTAGAGCTTACTTAGATTTTGACTATGAATTTAAAAGAGAAAAAATCGGAGCTTATGATACGGATATGACGCTTGAGTTTTTAAGAGCTATCGCAAATAACAGCGAATCTACTATTCACATAGATGTATTAAAAGGGAAGAATGACCATCACATAACGGAGGCTATTTTTAAAAGCTTAGGATTAGCGATAAAACAAGCAATAACAGTGGTGGATGGAGAAATATTTTCAACCAAAGGAAAGGTGGAGGAGTAAATGATAGGAATTTTAGATTACAATGCAGGAAATTTAAAAAGTGTGGAAAGTGCCCTTGAAAATATAGAAGCAAAATCAATGGTAATAACGTGTCCAGCTCAGTTAAGTGAAATTTCTGGACTGATTATCCCTGGAGTTGGCTCATTTAAGACTGCAATAGAAAATCTAAAAGCTAAAGGCTTTACTAAAGAGGTCATATCAGAGTTTGCAAAGACAAAGAAGGTACTGGGGATTTGCTTAGGGATGCAAATATTTTATGACTTTGGAACTGAGGAAGGGCTAAGCACTGGGCTAGGATTTTTTTCAGGGAAAGTGGATTTGCTAGATAAGGCAGTGGTAACACCTCATATGGGCTGGAATCAGATTGAGCTAAGAAAAAGCACTAGGCTCACTAGAGGTTTAGACGATAAGTTTGACGGATATTTTGCTCACTCATATAGAGCATATGAACAAAAAGACGAGGTCGTAGGCATCTGTAGCTATACAGAAGATATGCCAGTTATAGTAGCAAAGGACAATATATATGGACTTCAGTTTCACCCAGAAAAAAGTGGAAACTCAGGACTTAAGATACTAAGAAATTTTAAGGAGATGTGCTATGAAAATTATACCATCTGTAGACATTAAATCGGGAAGAGCAGTAAGACTCTATCAAGGGGATTTTGCAAAAGAAACAGTAGTTGGGGAAAATCCAGTTGCTATTGTGAATAACTTTCTTAATCTAGGAGCAGAAGAAGCCCATATAGTGAATTTAGATGGTGCTCTTGGGGATAAGTTTGCAAATATGGGGATAATAAAGGAGATATGCAAATCGAAAACATCACAAAGACAAAAAATTCAGCTAGGAGGGGGAATAAGAACTATTGAAGATATAGAAACTGCTCTAGAGCTTGGAATAGACTCTGTAGTTATTGGCTCGATGATAGCAGAAGATTTTGAGCTATTTGCAAAAGCAGTAGAGATATATAAAGATAAAATAGTTGCAGCTCTTGATGTGAAAGGTGAAGTGCTGATGACTAGAGGCTGGCTAGATGGTTCAGAGGCACTGGTATATGATATCACGAGTAAGCTGGAAAATCTAAATGTAAGAAGAATAGTATTAACAGATATCACAAAGGATGGAACACTTTTAGGTCCAAATATTAATCTAGCTCTAGAGCTAAGTAAAATCTACAGTGGAGAGATAATAGTTTCTGGTGGAGTAGCTGACTACAAGGATTTAGAAAGTATAAAAGATAATAAGCTTGCAGGAGCAATACTAGGCAAGTCCATCTACAGTGGCAGAATAGATTTGGAAAAAGCATTTGAATTAGGAGGAAGTTATGGCATATAAACGCATTATCCCATGTCTTGATGTAAAGGATTCAAAGGTAGTTAAGGGTATTAATTTTGAAGGCTTAAAATCTATAGCAGATCCAGTTGAGCTTGCTCAAAAATACTACATGGATGGAGCAGATGAGCTAGTATTTTTAGATATATCAGCAACCTTAGAAGCTAGAAAAACTATGCTTGAAATGGTTGAAAAAGTTGCAAAGTCAATATTTATTCCTTTTACTGTGGGAGGAGGAATCTCAACAGTTGAGGATATGAGAAATGTGATTTTAAAAGGTGCGGATAAGGTATCGATTAACAGCAGTGCAGTAAAAAATCCTAAGCTGATAACAGATGGAGCCAAGCTATTTGGAAGTCAGTGCATAGTAGTAGCAGTAGATACTAAAAAAATAAATGGCAGAGAAGAAGTAGTAATAAATGGAGGAACTACTCAGACAGGAATTGATGCTCTGGAGTGGATAAAAAAGGCGGCAGATTTAGGGGCTGGTGAAATTCTTTTAACTAGTATGGACAGTGATGGGACAAAGAATGGATATGATACTGAATTTTTAGATAAAGTAACAAAGGCTGTGAATATTCCAGTGATAGCATCTGGTGGGTGTGGTTCAAAAGAAGATATCCTAGAGGTATTTGAAAAAACAGGAGCTACTGGAGCATTAGCCGCTTCTATATTTCACTACAATCAAGATAGTATAGGAAGTGTAAAAAAATATCTATCACAAAATGAAATATCAGTTAGGGTGGGATAAAGCTATGGTTGATTTTAGCAAAGGATTGGTCCCAGTAATAGTTCAAGATTATAATACAAATCAAGTGCTGATGCTAGGATACACAAATGAGGAAGCGTATAGTAAAACACTTGAGACTAACTGTGTATATTTTTATAGCAGAAGCAGAGATAAACTCTGGAAAAAAGGGGAAACCTCAGGAAATATTTTGAAGGTTAAAGAGCTGTATTTAGACTGTGATTCAGATACAGTGCTTATAAAAGCTCTACCAGAAGGGCCTACTTGTCATACTGGTGAAACTAGCTGTTTTTTCAACCAGATTGTTTAAGGGATTATATAGAATATAGAAATTTAAAATTAAAAAGCTATTTTAATAAAATTTTAATCGGTATGTATTTAATGATATATGAACGATATAGACTTTTAAAGGTGGTGGAAAAATGAAGAATTTAAGTGAGCTTTATGAAGTTGTTTTAAACAGAAAAGCCAATAGGGTAGAGGGCTCTTATACCTCGTATTTATTTGACAAGGGACTGGATAAAATCCTCAAAAAAATTGGTGAAGAAAGTGCAGAAGTGATTATTGCAGCAAAAAATGATGATAAATCAGAACTTATATATGAAATATCAGATTTGTTGTATCACCTTACAGTACTTATGGTGGAAAAGGGTGTAGATTATAAAGATATAGATGAGGAATTGGAAAAAAGAAGGAAATGATATCTATTAAGTTTTTATTTTCTGCCGATATATAATATAGAGCAAAAATGGAAATATGACTTGTATTTTTGTTGATTATCAAGGAGGAAATAATATGGATATTAAATCAGTTAATTCGCAGGGACAGATACTACCTCAAGGTAAGCCTGTGAAAGAAAAGCTAGCTGAGAAGGACAAGGATGTCAGCTCTCCAAAGGTAGAAAATAATCCAGCGGTAAAGTATGAGAAATCAGAAAAAGTTGAAGAAAAGTATATAACCTACGATAAAACTGCTGTTGATAAATTAAAAGCTGAAGCTGAGCAAAGACATGCTAATCTAAGGAACATGGTTAAGGAGCTTTTAAAAAGACAAGGGCTTACTTTCAAAGATGTATTTGAAGACGGAAAAGAAGTAAAAGTAGACGAGCAGACTAGGCTAGAAGCTCAGGCATCGATAGATGAAGGTGGAGAATATAGCGTAGATGCAGTAGCGACTAGAATAGTTGATTTTGCAAAAGCAATTTCTGGCGGAGATAAAGCTCAGATTGGCAAGCTAAAAGCAGCTATAGAAGATGGATTTAAGCAAGCTAAGGAAGCGCTTGGAGGATATCTTCCTGAAATTTCTCAAAAAACCTATGATGAAGTTATGAAGCGTATGGACGAGTGGGCTAACGAATAATAAAATTAAAGCCTTGAATCATTTTAAACTAAATGATTTCAAGGCTTTTTAAAGTTATTCTAATATTCCTATTTTATTAAAAGGGAAAAGACGTACCATAGCTCTTCCTTGGACTTTATCTATAGATACTGTTCCAAAGCTTCTGCTATCCAAGCTATTATCTCTATTATCTCCCATTACAAAAATTTCACCTTCTGGAATTTCTTCTATATAGATATCACCAAAAGTAAAATCGCCTAAGATGTAAGGTTCTTCTTGTAACTCTCCATTGAGATATACTTTACCATCGTAGATTTGAAGCTGATCACCAGGAAGAGCAATGACTCTTTTGATTAGGTTTTTTGTATCTCCAGCTTGAAACTTTTGGATGAAGTTGAAGCTTTGCAGTTCATATTCTTCAAAAGGAATATCTGAAGTGAAGGATACAATATCTCCACGCTCTATTTTGGCATGGTCGTTTAAAATAAGATAGTCATTTTCAACTAGAGTTGGATTCATTGATACACTGTGAACTTGAAGTGGAGTGATAAATACATTTATAAGAAATGCTGCAGCAAAAGCTATCACAATAGTTTTAATCCATTCAAAAATTACGTTTTTCATTAAAGAAACCTCCAAATTTCATATGCAAATTATTATCATGCAAATTATAACACATATACATAAATAAGGTTAACATCTAAATGACAATATTTCATGTGAAAAATGTAAAAGATTGAGTTTAATAATCGAGCTGTTTATTTGAGTTGAAAAATGTTTTATAGCCTAGGCTAAGACTCAGTATAGTCGTAAAAGACACACTTCCCAAAATTCCTAGCATAATAGCTATTTGATATCTTATGGCAACCACTGGAGAGGTACCTGATAGTATTTGACCTGTCATCATACCAGGAAGAAAAATTATCCCCATTCCAAGCATGGAGTTGATGGTTGGCAATATAGCTGAATCAAAAGCTGAATCTATAAATTCTTTTGAGGCTTGTTTTGGAGTTGCACCTAGCATAAGTGCAGTTTCTACTTTGTCCTTTTGAGTAGTCATGCCTTTTATTAATGTAGATATTCCTAGAGAAATCCCTGTCATAGAGTTTCCTATAAGCATCCCAGCTATTGGGATAAAGTATCTAGGGTCATACCATGGTGATATTCTGACAACTATAATCAAGAAATAAAATAAGCTAGATAAGGTGCCGATGCTCATAGAAAAAGCTATTATTTTTTTTAGCTTTGAGCTAAGAGGATGCTTGCTTTGCTTAAATATAGTATAGATTGCAAAGCACTCCATCAAAATAATTATGCAAATCGTATAAAGCATACTTACATTATCAAAGATATATACAAGCACATAGCCAGTCAGTATAAGCTGAATAGTCATTCTGATAGTAGAAATCAGAAGTTCTTTTTCCCGATTTAGCTTTCTTTTTCTTATAATTACAAGTGTAATTAGTACAAAAATATATGCAAGTCCAAGCTGAATAAAGCTCAGCTCCAATATCGAAGAATCCAATTTCTACACCTCCTTAATATCAATTACTGAGCCATTTTCCATTTTTATTATGCAGTCAGAATAATCATCTGCTACCTCAGTAGAATGACTTACCATTATCAAGGTTTTATTAGTTTCCTTTACATGTGTATACAAAGTCGATATGACTATACCTTCAGTTTCTTTGTCGAGTGCAGAGGAAGGCTCATCGAGCAAATAAACTTCAGGGTTCATAAGCAATATTCTTCCTAGGGATAATCTTTGCTTTTCTCCACCTGATAGCTTGTCTGCATCGGCAGATAGTGAAAGGTTAAGGTGAACTTTATGAAGAACCTCGATTAGCTTATAATCAGATGGGTGAGGCTTTTCTGAGAAATCAAGGCCAATAAGAAGATTATCTTTAACTGAACCAGCAAAAACAACAGGAGTTTGAGATAACATTACTACCTTTCGCCTATGAGCTATTGAATCTACTTGTTCTAAATCATTTCCTAGGTAGTAAACTTTTCCACTTTCAGGACTAATGAGTTTGTTTAAAAGCTTAAGAAGAGTAGTTTTACCACTTCCACTTTTTCCTACTATAGTAGTGACTATATTTGAACGAATTTCTAAATTTTTTACATCTAATATATTTTTGTATTTGAGATTTTCTATTTTAAACATAATACCCCCTTATTTAATCTCTTTAAAGAGTTCATAAGCTTTTGCTTTTGCTTGCTCTAGTATATCTTCGCCAAGAGGAGTTATGGAATAATATTTTCTTATTTTGCCATCTACATTTCTATCCTCTTTAGTAAGCAGTCCTTTATTTTCCATACTGTGAAGTATAGGATAAAGTGTGCCAGGACTCATATCATAGCCATGCTCTTCTAGCTCTTCTATCATCCAAGTACCATAGATAGGCTCTTTCTTTGCATGATGCAATATGTGAATCTGAATAAAGCCTAGAAAAAATTTTCTTAAGATTTGATCTGCCAAGTTTATCACCTCAATATTATTTAAACGAAAAACAATATCGAATATCGATATTGTTTTAATTATAGCATTTTATAAATTTTTTTACAATGAAAGTCATGCGGAACATTAAGGATGTGTTTTTTTATAAAGGAGCTTTGGAATATCAAGCTCGATAAGAAGCATTCCTACAACTATAAGCACAGCGCCCATGCTTCCTTTTACTCCTAGAACTTCGCCCACTGCAAGGTATGCAAATATAGCTGCAAATACTGGCTCACAGGTGTAAATAAGTGCAGTGTGAGTAGCTGAGGTGTATTTTTGAGCTACGTTTTGAACTATATAAGCTCCAGAAGTACATACAAGGCTTAATATAGCTAGGTTAATCCACACTGGAAGACTTACAGGTACTGTAGGAGTTTCTATTGCTAGAGAGACTATAAGGCTTAGGAAACCTACGACTCCTATTTGAACTATTGCAAAGGCTATGGATTCTGCTTTTACAGTAAACTTGCCCACGAGAATTATATAAATTGCAAAGAAGACAGCGCAGACTCCTGTGTAGATATCTCCAATATTTAGCCCACCTACATCTTGATTTAGGGTGATTAAGGCAAGACCCGAAAAAGCTAAGGCGACGCTTATTACAGTTAGAAGATTTGGAAGCTTTCTTGCGATTATTGCAGAAAAAATAGGAACAAGTATTACGCTAAATCCAGTGATAAAAGCGGATTTGGAAGCTGTGGTGTAATTAATTCCTACTGTCTGAAAAGCATAGGTTGCAAATAACAATAAGCCCAGAAGGATTCCATGCTTTAAGGTAAATTTATCAATTGAAATAATTTTTTTGTAATAAATCACTGCGGATATAAAAAAAGCAAAAATGAATCTTAAAGCAAGAAAATTATAGGATTGAAGCTCAGACAGTGAGTTTTTGGTCAATATAAAGGAAGCTCCCCATCCAACCGTAACAAGTAACAAAGCAATATCTGCCTTAAGTTGTTTTGTCATCTAATCTACTCCTTTGCACAGCTGTATTTTTAATGATATAGCTATAATTATATCTTATATTTAGGGTTTGAAAAGCCAAATACTATAAGTTTTATGGGAAAGCTGAATTTAATTATTGCCATTAAATTTTAGCAATAATTATCTTTGCTTAAGTTATAGATAGAAAATGCGAAATAAAAATTTCTAGTTTATTATTATAACTATGAATATTTATGTATAAAAATAATATATTTCGAATAATTATTTATTTTGTGAATAAAATAGTATATAATGAGAATAGCAGCACTAGATGATAAATTTTTTTATTATAGGGAGGCGTGTTAAATGGGAGAGATAATTAAAGGTAAACCAGTAGCAGATAGTATTACTGAGGAACTTATTCAGGAAGTTGAGCTATTAAGTGTTAGGGGGATAACACCAAAGCTAGCTATCGTAAGAGTTGGAGCTAGAGGAGACGATTTAGCTTATGAAAAAGGAGCTCTAACAAAATGTAAAAAAGTTGGAATTGAGACTCAAGTTGTAGAGCTTGCAGCAGATATCACTCAAGATGATTTCATAGCAAAGATCCAAGAATTAAATAATGATGCATCAGTTAATGGTATGCTAATATTTAGACCATTGCCACAGCAGCTTGATGAAAGCGTAATCAAGTACATAATCTCACCAGAAAAAGACGTAGATTGCTTTAGCCCTGTAAATGTTGGAAAGATGACTGAAGGAGACGAAACAGGTTTTCCTCCATGTACACCAACAGCAGTTATGGAAATTCTTAAGTTCTACGATGTAGATGTAAAAGGTAAAGATGTTACAGTAGTTGGAGCATCTATGGTTGTTGGTAAGCCAGTATCTATACTTTTACTTAATGAATTTGCAACTGTAACTACTTGCCATATCTTTACTAAGGATTCTTCTAAGATGACTAAAGAGGCTGATGTAGTTGTAGTAGGCGTTGGAGTTCCTAGACTAGTTAAAGAAAACTGGGTAAGAGAAGGCGCTGTAGTTATAGATGTAGGTATCAACGTAGATAAAGATGGAAATATGTGTGGAGATACTGATTTTGATAATATAGTTGATAAAGCAGCTATGATTACTCCAGTTCCAGGTGGAGTTGGTTCAGTTACAACTTCTATCCTTGCTAAGCACGTAATCAAAGCTTGCAAACAACAACACCATGTAAATTCAAAAGAAATCGAAACAGTAATGAACTAATTAAATAAATATCGAATTTTATAAGTACACTGTAGATATATTGCTATATTTACAGTGTACTTTCTTATGCAGAAATTTCGTGGTAGAATAAGAATAAATTAATATAAGGAGTGATATATAAATGAGTAAAAAAGTAATTGCAACAGAAAAAGCACCGGGAGCAATAGGACCATACTCTCAGGCTATGAGAATAGGAAATATGATTTTTACTTCAGGACAGATTCCTCTTAATCCAGCAACTGGAGAAATGGTTACTGAGATTGCGGCAGCGACAAAACAATCATTAGAAAACGTAAAGGCTATACTTGAAGTTGAAGGAGCTACTATGGATAACGTTATAAAAACAACTGTTTTCCTAAGCGATATGAATAATTTCGTAGCTATGAATGAAGTATATGCAACATATTTTCCACAAAATCCTCCAGCTAGATCAGCTGTGGAGGTAGCTAGACTTCCTAAGGATGCAGTAGTAGAAATAGAAGTTATAGCGGCTCTTTAATAATCATATATTATGTACTTACAGCTTGAGTTTAAATGCATAGGCATGGCTCAAGCTGTTTTTTAACCTAAAACAATCGAGGTGAGTATATGAAAATCGAGAATAAAGAAAATAAGACTGTAATTAATGTAGGGTTAGTAGGCTATGGCCTATCAGGAAGATTTTTTCAAGGTGGAGTATTAAGAGGTTTAAAAGAATTTGATATAAAGATGATAGTTACGACAAATCCTGAGAAAAAATTTCAAGCTAAGCTGGATTTTCCTAGGGCAGAAATTGTCGATAATATAGATGAAATTACAAAAAATGATACTATAGATTTAGTGATTATAAGTACACCTAATCAGCTGCACTTTGAGCTTGCAAACAAAGCACTAGATGCTGGGAAGCATGTTGTAATAGAAAAGCCATTTACACCAGACTCTTTAAGTGCAAAGGCTCTGATTGAAAAAGCAGAGAAGCTAAAGCTAGTGCTTTCTGCATACCAAAATAGAAGATATGATGGGGACTATCTGACTCTAAAAAGTCTAATAGCTAGTGGCAATTTAGGACGACTGGTAGAGCTTGAATCTCATTTTGATAGATTTAGACCAGAGGTGAAAAAAGATGGCTGGAGAGAATGCAGTCTCCCAGGCTCTGGAGTATTGTTTGATTTAGGTTCGCACCTTATAGACCAAGCACTTGATTTATTTGGAATGCCAGATGAATTATACTGCGATATAGCAAGGCAAAGACAATCAAGTGAGGTAGACCAGTTTGAAATGATACTTTACTACGAAGAAAAAAACCTTAAAGTTACATTAAAAGCGGGCTCACTTGTAAATGTCGTTTTGCCAAGATTTATGGCCTTGGGGACTAAGGGAAGCTACGCAACCTACGGGCTGGATCCCCAGGAAAATGCTCTAAGATGTGGTGAGAGCTATCCTATTCCAGCTGTAGATGAAGAATCCTATGGAATTTTACATGAAGAAGATAATCAAAAAGTCATACCTACATTAACTGGAGACTATAGACTTTATTACAAAGGAATTTACGAAGCTATAGTTAATAAAACCATACCTCCGGTGACTGCTTTGGAGGCTTATCAAGTGATACGTCTAATAGAGCTGGGACATATGAGCGATGCAGAAAAAAGAAGAATTTCTGTAAAGGACAATATCTAGAGTATAAATCGTGAAAGGGGATAGCTACCTATGCTAAGAGGCTTAGTTAGGCTGATAAAAAAATACTCCATAAGCTTACTTGTTATAGCCATATGCTTGGCATCTGTAGTGCTAGGGCAGTTAAAAGCTATTAATTCAAAGCTCGTTGAAGAAGCTCCAGACTATCATTTTTATTTCATCGCTCAAAGCTCGACTGACCCTTTTTGGCAAAAAGTAGAGGAGGGAGTAAAAAAAGCTGCACTTGACTACAATGTCTATGTAGAATATGTATCTCCGAGATTTTCTAATGCTCAAGAGGCTTATAAGTATCTTGACATAGCAACTATTTCAAACGTAGATGGAATAATTACCTATGTCCCTAGATTGGCTGATTACTCAAAACGTATCGACCAAGCTTTTGAACAAAACATTCCAGTTGTAACAGTAGATAGCGATGCCTCTTCTAGCAAAAGACAGGTATATATAGGAGCAAACAGCTATACCTTTGGAAAAGAAGCTGCCAAGCTAATGCATGAAGCTACTGGCGGAGTTGCTAAAATAGCAGTAATATCCAATGAAGATATAGGAAGCGATACCTTGGAATATGACCTTAAAATGAGCGGATTCTTCGATTTTTTAAAGGAACAGCCAAATATGGAAATAGTAAAGGTATATACCTCTGCCATGGGAGTAATTAGCTCAGAGGAAATAACTCAAGATATAATAAGCAATCATCCTGAAATTAATGCTATTCTTACGCTTAGCACTTCAGATACTCTAGGTAGTGCGAGGCTTATAGTAGATAGAAATAGAGTAGGAAAAATTAAACTTGTAGGAACAGGAAGCTCAGATAAAATAAAAGATTATATAGATAAAGGCATCATTCACAGCACTATTGAAAGCGATGGATACAGCATGGGATATATGAGTGTAGAGAGTATGGTAAATATTAATAAAGGTTACTACACTCCTACCTACATAAATACTCAGATAAACATCCAAAAGCAAGGTAGGTGATAAGATGAAAAACTATTTTGCTAAATTCATTGGAATAAGAAAAAAGCTCATAATTTACTTTTTAGTTCCTATATTTTTGCTTGGAAGCGTAAGTATGATTTCATATTTTACGGCAGTATTTTTAAAGAGCAATACTCAGGATATAATAGTAGATTACGTATATCTTAATAATTTGAAAAACGATGTAACTGAGTTAAATATGGAGCTTGAGAAATATCTAATCAGTGCTTCTTCTGAAGATTTGCTAGACTATTATTCCCATTACAATAGTCTAAATAATCTGGCAGCTAAAATTCCTAGAAAATTAAGCTATAACCGAGATGAAATGCTATTAAAAGATATAGGCTTTATGCTAGAGGACTTGCTAGCTGAAACTGATAAGGCTGTAATTTCAAAGCGTGGAAGAGTAAGCAGCCAGTATACTGAGCATTTTGCAAGAAGTAATGAAATCAGAGCCTATATAGATTCATATATAGTAGAAATGCTGAACAACCGCCTAGAGGAAGGCTCAAAGCGATATGACGTTTTAAATCAGACTATGAGATTCTTGTTTATACTCAATTTAGGTCTTATTATTTCTATGATAGTAGTAACCCTTATTGTAGCAATAAGGTCATCGTATAAGCTCACCCAGCCTCTTACAGATTTGTCTCATAATGCTGAGGAAATAGCCAAAGGGAATTTTTATATAGAAATGAAAAAGACCCATACAGGAGATGAAATTGATATACTTTCTGAAGCCTTTATAAAAATGATGGATAGCGTAAAGGGACATATAGTAGATATAAAAAATCAAGCAGAGGTTGAAAATAGATTAAGAGACCAAGAGGTACAGAACTTTAAAATGAAAGCCCTTTTAAAGGAATCTGAACTGAAATTTCTACAATCTCAGATTAATCCACATTTTCTTTTCAATACATTAAATGCGGCTTCGCAGCTAGCTGTAATTGAGGATGCAGAAACGACTTCACTTTTCATACAAAATATAGCGGATATATTTAGATACAATCTAAAAAGCTTGGACGAGCTAGTACCCCTTAGTGATGAACTTGAATTTGTGAGCAACTATATGAGTATACTCAAGATGAGGTTTGGGGAGAGAATAGCTTATGAATATAACATAGACAAGAAATCTCTAGGAATAAAAATCCCTAGGATTACACTTCAGCCAATAATAGAAAATGCATATATTCACGGACTCCAAAATCTTGAAAGAAATGGAACTATAAGGCTTGAAACAAAAGTAGAAAATGAAGTTCTTTTAATCTCCATTGAGGATGATGGTATGGGGATGACAAAGGAGCAGGTAGATAATTTAATAAATGAAGATAATGCCGGGGAAACAGCTGCAGAAAACTCAAATAAGCATCTTTCAGGCATAGGAGTAAGTAATGTTATAAAAAGACTCAAGCTTTCATTTCAAGTAGAAGAAAAACAAAAGATAATTGATATAGTGAGTACACCAGACAAGGGAACCAAGGTAATCTTAAGTTTACCACTCAATAATAGACTATAGAGGTGTTTTATGCTAAGAATACTGATTGCAGATGATGAATATCTAGCGATTGAAGCTGTTAAGAAGATAATAAAAAACAATATTGAGGATGTAAATATAGTAGCAACTGCATCTAGTGGAAAAGAAGCTATAATTAAGGTTAATGAGCTTAGTCCAGATATAGCTATAATGGACATTCAAATGCCTGGAATAGATGGACTAGAAGCAATCAGACAGATTAAAGCCAGCAATCCAAATATATTGTTTATAGTGCTTACAGCATATGATCTTTTTGATTATGCAAAAGAATCTATCGGTCTTGGAGCGGTAGAATATCTGCTAAAGCCAATAAAAAAAGACCAGCTTCTTATGGCAATAGAGAAAGCAAGCAAGATAGTTAAAAGCAAGCAAATTCAAAATAAGTGGGAGTATGAGCTAAAAGAGAAGCTAACCCTTGTTTCGCCATTGCTTGAAAATCAGTTTATAACTCAGCATATGTATGCATTTGAAGATTTTTTTTCAAAGGATTTTTATGAAAATTTATTCGAAATAAATCTTGAAAAAGGATGTGCAATCACACTGAAAATAACTGAGGATGGGCCAGATGATTACAAAACATCTAGTCAAATTCAAGCTTTTTTTGAAACGGCTAGGATATTATTAAAAAAAATAGCTCCTTGTATTGTGAGCCAGAGCGTTGCAAGCAAGCAGTACGCATGGGTGCCAAATACTGATGATAGGCGAATATCAGATTTCTTAATCGATGAAATAAAATCCTTGCATCAGAAATTATCGAGACAGTTTCCTTATGAGTTTAAGATAGGCATAGGCAGCTTAAAGGATTATGAAAATATATATGAGTCCCTAAAAGAAAGTGAGCTAGCAGCTTTTGGTGATTATAAGGTTAACGTTTATGAAGCTGATAATAGCGTGAATGAGTCTGAGGTAAAGGACTATGCCTATCAGCTTGTAAGGCTAGCTGAGAATATTGGAAGACTAGATTTTGTGGGAGCAAAGCACAGCTTAAAAAAATTCCATGATAAAATATCTCACCTTCCAGCGCATATATATAAGCAAAGATTATTAGAAGCCCTAGTGATATGTGAAAAGCACCTTCCTATAGATATGACTCAAAAAACAGGAGAAAAAATAGAGCGGTTATTAAACTCAGACTCTATATTAGAAATGGCGAATCAGTTTTCTAATTTCATATTGCAGTGGGATAGTGAAGCAAAAGCTCAGCTACTGTCTATAGAAGAAGGCGTGATTCCAGATGCCCTAAAATACATTGATAAGCATTACAATGAGAATATCAGCATGGATTTTGTAGCCAAGCAAGTGAATATCAGCTACCACTATTTCAGCAAGATTTTTAAGCAGAAAATTGGAAAAAGCTTTACAGATTATCTTACTGATTTAAGAATAGAAAAATCGCTTGAAATGTTAAGCAGAACTCAAAAAAGTGTAAAAGATATAAGCCTTGAGATAGGATATAATGACCCGAATTACTACTGTAAGATTTTTAAAAAAATAACTGGATTGACACCGACTGAATACAGAGCCGGGAGTGATAAATGATGAATAAACCTAAACTAGATACAAAAAAAATAATTATAGGAGCGCTGATTATTACATTGTCAGCTCTTGTGATTATGATAGCCTATGAAGCGAATATATATCTTAAAGCAAATGAAAAAAACGACAGTATCTTAAAAGCAGAAAACAAGCTAACGAAAATAGGTCTGACACTTGGGACACTAAAGGAAGATAGATGGATAAAGGACAGTGGCCTTCTAAGAGCAAAGGCAGCTGAGTACGGAGTGGATTTGATAGTCCTAAATGCAAATAACAATGACAACGACCAAATAGAGCAGGTGAAATATCTATTAAAACAAGAAATAGATGTTTTAATGATAGTTCCAACAGATTACAAAGCAGCAGCAGAGGCTGTATCTCTTGCCAAGGCTAAAGGCGTTCCGGTTATTTCCTATGACAGGCTAGTCCAAAATGCAAATGTAGACCTTTACATATCCTTTGACAACTTCAAAGTAGGCCAGCTTATGGCGCAGACAGTAGTAGACGAACAAGTACAGGATTTACTAATAATTAATGGAGCAAAGTCTGATAACAATACAAATATGATAAAACAAGGCTATGACTCAATATTAAAGCCTTATATTAAAAGTGGCGAAATCAATTTAATTGAAGAATATTGGGCAACAAACTGGCTTAAGGAAGAGGCTTTTAGATATACAGAAGAGACTTTGAAAAGTGATATAAAGCCAGATGCAATTATATCTGGAAATGACAGTCTTGCTGAAGCTGCATTTGAAGCACTTTCTGAATATAGACTCTCAGGCGAGGTTATACTAGTGGGGCAAGATGCAGATTTAACTGCTTGTCAAAGAATAGTAGAAGGCACTCAGCTTATGACAGTATACAAACCAATAGATGATTTGGTTACTATAGCTATAGAGATGGCTATAAAGCTTGCAAATGGGGAAAAAATTGAAACTAAAGCTACAATGAATGATGGAACATATGATATCAAGTGCTTATTTTTGGAGCCAGTAGCAGTTGATAAATCTAATATAGACCAAACAATAATAAAAGATGGATTTCACTTAAAATCAGATGTATATCGCAAACAGTAAAATTTAGACACAAAATATTACAGATAGTTTCTAAAATTTATATTTTTTTCTTTAATCTCCCCAAATCCTTATGTATGTTGTTAAATTAGTATAGTTACTTAATTTTAGAATTTTGAGATAATTTAAGGGATAAAAATATTATGTTTATCAGGAAAACGATTTATTTAAGGAGGAAGGGTAATGAAAAAAGTATTAGCACTACTTATGTTTGTCGTAGTTTTAATGGGACTAACTGCGTGCTCTGGACAAAGTGCACAAGTTGACGTAGGAATAGTTCTACCAACCAAAGACGAGCCAAGATGGGTTCAGGATGAAACTCGTTTTAGAGAAGCATTAAAAGATACAGAGTATTCTGTAGAGATTCTATTTAGCCAAGGTTCATCAGCTAAGGAAAAAGAAAATGTAGATGCTCTTATAGCAAAAGGTATTAAGACTCTAATTATCTGTCCTCACGATGGCGGAGCAGCAGCGGCAGCAGTTGAAGCAGCTAAAGCAGAGGGAATAAATGTAATATCTTATGACCGTTTAATCACTGATACTGAAGCTGTAGATTATTATGTAACATTTGATTCTATAGCTGTTGGTGAAGCTCAAGCTCAATACTTAGTAGACAATGCAACTGGAACTGGACATCCACTTTACCTGTATGCAGGAGCTGCATCAGATAATAACGCTTTCCTATTCTTTGAAGGAGCTTGGAATGTACTTCAGCCTAAAATCGCTGATGGAACTTTTGTAATCAAGAACTCTTCAGAAGCTATAGCTCTTCAAGACAAAGCAACACTTACAAGAGATGAAATGGGTAAAATTATAGGCCAAATCACTACTAACTGGGATTTCAACGAAGCTAAGAACAAAGCAGAAGCTCACCTTACTTCAGCAGCAGATGCAGATAAGGGAGATGTATTTATACTAGCTCCAAACGATGGAACTGCAAGAGCTATAGCGGATGCATTTGGATCAGACGCAGCTGTAACTAGCTACCTTGTAACAGGTCAAGATGCTGAGATAGCTTCAGTTCAATACATCATAGATGGAAAACAATCTATGACAGTATTTAAAGATGTTCGTACTTTAGTTAAGGATTCAATTGATATGGCAGTTGCATTATTATCAGGAGGAACACCTGATACAACTGGATCATATAACAATGGAAATATAGATGTAAAAGCTAAGCAAACAGAAGTTATAGTTGTAGATAAAGAAAATGTAAAAGCTGAGCTAGTTGATTCTGGATATTATAAAGCAGAAGAATTTACTGGACTTGAGTAATTAAATTAATAGAGACTTGCAAGGGCTAAACCCTTTGCAAGTCTCTTAAAACTCATAGCTTTAATTAGAGTTTGTTTTTGGAGGAATTGTCCATGAGTGAATATATATTGGAGATGAATAACATATCCAAAACCTTTCCAGGAGTAAAAGCTTTGGATGAGGTTAGTTTTAAAGTAAAAAAAGGTGAGATTCACTGCTTGGTAGGAGAAAATGGAGCAGGGAAATCTACGCTTATGAAAGTACTAAGCGGAGTATATCCTCACGGTGATTATGAAGGGGATATAGTTTTTAATGGTCAGGTTCAAAAATATTCAGGGATAAGCGACAGCGAAAAAGCTGGTATTGCTATAATTTATCAGGAGCTTGCACTTGTTCCAGAGCTTACAGTATATGAAAATATATTTTTAGGCCATGAAATAAAAAAGGGTAGATTGATTGATTGGAATGAAACAATTTTAAAATCTAAAGAACTTTTAAATAAGGTTAAATTAAATGTCGATCCTTCATCAAAGGTCAAAGAACATGGAGTGGGAAAGAGACAGCTTATAGAAATTGCAAAGGCGCTTAGCAAGGAAGTTAAATTGCTTATACTAGATGAACCAACAGCAGCGCTAAATGAAGATGATAGCGAAAATCTACTAACACTACTTAAGGAATTAAAGTCTCACGGAGTAACTTCTATTATGATTTCTCATAAATTAAAAGAGGTTATTGCTATTGCTGATACAGTTACAGTTTTAAGAGATGGAAAAACCATATGCTCAAAGAGCAATGAAGATGAACCTATAAGTGAACCATTTATAATTAAAAATATGGTAGGAAGAGATATTGATAATATTTATCCTAAAAGAGAAGAACATAATATCGGTGATGTAATATTTGAAGTGAAAAATTGGAATGCTTTTGACTATAAACAAGGAAGAGACATTCTTAAAAACATAGATTTTGACGTAAGAGAAGGCGAAGTAGTTGGGATAGCTGGGCTTATGGGAGCAGGAAGAACTGAGTTCGCCCATAGTGTGTTTGGTAATATCAGTAATTATAAATTATCAGGAGAGATTGAATTTTTAGGAAAGGCAGTTCAGCTTAGAAATCCATACGATGCAATTAAAGCTGGAATTGCTTATGTTTCAGAGGATAGAAAAGGCGATGGACTTATATTAATAGATGATATCAAGCAAAACATAACGTTAGCAAATTTAAAAAAATTCTCTCCAAATGGTCTTATAAACAAAAATGAAGAAGTAAAAATAGCATCTTGGTATAAAGATTCTATGAATATTAAGGCACCTAGCATAGAGCAAAAGGTAGGGAATCTAAGTGGAGGGAATCAGCAAAAGGTATCCTTTGCAAAGTGGCTGTTTGTTTCACCGAAGCTTCTGATTCTGGATGAGCCTACTAGAGGAATAGATGTAGGAGCAAAGTATGAGATATATACCATAATAAATGATTTGATATCAAAGGGTCTGAGCATTATTATGATTTCTTCAGAGCTTCCAGAGATACTGGGAATGTGTGATAGAGTTTATGTCATGGCAGAGGGTAAAATGACAGGAGTTTTATCTAGCGAGGAAGCAAATCAAGAAATAATTATGCAGATGGCTACGAATTAGGAGGAAGGCAATGAGTTTAATAAATGAAGCTAAGGGCTTAATAAAACAAAACATTCGAGAATATGGTATGTATATTGCCTTGATAATCATAATGGTTACCTTCAGTGCAGCTACAGGAGGACTGTTCATGTCCTCGAGAAATATAAGTAATCTTATAAATCAAACTGGATATATAGCAGTACTTGCAGTAGGTATGACTTTAGTTATGGTTATAAAGCATATAGATTTGTCCGTTGGATTTTTGGCAGGATTTCTAGGTGCTATTGCGGCAATACTTATGATGAGATTTAATGTATCTGTTCCAGTAACTATACTTTTAGTTCTAGTACTTGGAACGATAACAGGAACCTTTACTGGATTTTTAGTTGCGAAGATGGGAATTCCAGCTTTTGTGGCATCTCTTGCAGCAATGCTTGTATTTAGAGGCGCACTGCTTATGGTTACTGAAGGTACAGGAACTATAGTAATTTCAAACAAAGCGTTTAATGCTATTGGAAATGGATTTATTCCAGATTTCGTAAATATGGGAAATCTCCATGTGCTCACTCTTATTATAGGAATAGTGGGGATTGCAGCTTATGTTTGGTCAGAGATAAAAACAAGAAATGATAAGATAAAGTATAATTTCGAAGTAATATCTAGCACTATGTTTACTGTAAAGCTAGTTGCAATAAGTGCAGTGATTGGCTATATAACTTGGATTTTAGCTGGATATAATGGTTTGTCATGGACAGTTGTAATAACAATAATAGTAGTTTTGATTTATCATTTTATAACTACTAAAACTATTATAGGACGACATGTTTATGCAGTGGGAGGAAACTCAGAAGCTGCTAGATTAAGTGGTATTAATGTAGAAAGAATAACCATGATAGTGTTTGCATCAATGGGAATGCTATCAGCTTTATCAGGTATATTATATACTTCTAGACTTCAGTCAGCTACGACAACAGCAGGTACATTATTTGAGCTAGATGCTATAGCTGCTGCTTATGTAGGTGGAGTATCTGCAAACGGAGGAGTAGGAAAGGTTACTGGCTCTATTATAGGAGCTTTCGTAATGGCTTCTCTTACAAATGGTATGAACTTAGTTGGAGTAGGAATATCCTACCAGTATATTATAAGAGGTATTATTCTAGCAGTAGCAGTTATATTTGATGTAAAAACTAGAAACAGAAGTAAGTAAGACCCCTCCATAAAAAATAGCCTGCTCTATATTGTGAAAACAAAGAGCAGAGCTATTTTTAAATTATATTAAAATAATATAAAGCAAATATCTGAATAAATAAAATTGCAGGTACTCCATATACGAAGCTAGAATGCTTTGTTTTATGGCGAAACGCATACATTCCAAGAAGAACTCCTGGACTTCCAAGTAAAGCTGAAGTTATAAATAAGGTGCTTTCTTTAATTCTCCAATGATTTTTTTTTGCCCTTCTTTTATCCATATACATAAGTATAAAACCAACTATACTCATAAGGCTAGAGGCAAGTAAAACAAACGACAATGTATTCACAAAATCTATCTCCTTTTTCATAGTGATTTATTATAAAAATCTTTTGTCTATTATATCATGATTCGTTTATTTCTTCGGATTTTTGTTGTATATTATGTATATACAAATACTAAACAGTAGATACGGGGGAAAATTTATGCTAGGGACTATAGTAAATGCACTTTCAATTGTTGCTGGAAGCTTGATAGGGCTTTTTTTAAAAGGTGGAATCCCTGTATCGATGGGAGAAACAATAAGTAAGGGACTCGGACTTTGCATCATATACATAGGTATGTCAGGAACCATGAGTACCCAAAATCTATTACTTGTGATTTTTTCTCTAGTAATAGGAGCGATAATCGGGGAGCTTATAGACATAGATAAACGATTTGCAGAGCTTGGAGATTTCGTAGAAAAAAAGCTAAGTAAAAATGGAGAATCTAAAATAGCAGAAGGCTTTGTAAATGCAAGCTTGCTTTTTTGCGTAGGCTCGATGGCTATAGTTGGATCACTGCAAAGTGGATTAGAAGGCAATCATGAAACCTTGTTTACTAAATCTGTACTAGACGGAATAACCTCTATTATTTTTACCTCTACTATGGGTATAGGTGTTATTCTTTCAGCTGTTAGCGTATTTATATATCAAGGAGCAGTTACACTATTAGCAAGCTCTATAAAAGTGCTTTTAACAGATGCAATAGTTGCTGAGATGACTGCTGTAGGAAGCCTGCTTATTTTGGGGATAGGACTAAATATGGTAGGAGCAACTAAAATAAAGGTTGCAAATATATTGCCAGCTGTATTAATCCCTTTCATTTATGGAATGATTATGAAAATAGGAATAGGAATGTGATAGTTTGCTAAGCGATAAATTAAAAGATTTAATTAAGAACCTCCCTCATCAGCCGGGAGTTTATCTTATGAAAGATAAAGATAAGAAAGTAATCTATGTGGGAAAAGCTATCTCACTTAAAAATAGAGTCAGGCAGTATTTCCAGAGTAAGAAAAACATGGATGCAAAAGTAAGGGCTATGGTGAGTCATATAGATGAGTTTGAATACATCGTTACAGACTCGGAAATGGAAGCTCTGATATTAGAAAACAATCTAATAAAAGAATATAAGCCTCAATATAACATTTTGCTTAGAGATGATAAAACCTATCCGTACATAAAGGTTACTCTAAACGAATATTTCCCTAGAGTACTAAAAGTTCGAAAGGTAGAAAAGGATAAGGCAAAATATTTTGGCCCGTATACAAATGCTTTTATAGTAAACGAGACTTTGGATGTTATAAAGGAAATATATCCTATAAGAACCTGCACTAGAGATATTAAAAGGTCTATAGAGAAAAAGGAAAGACCATGTCTTAACCTTTATATCAAAAAATGTGTGGGACCATGTACTGGAAAAGTAGATGAAGCTGAATATATGAAGATGATATATGAAATCATCGATTTTCTATCTGGAAAAAGCGAGGATATGATAAGCATACTAGAAGAAAAAATGAGACAAGCTGCAAAAAATCTAGATTTCGAAGAAGCGGCAACTCTTAGAGATAAAATATCCAGTATGAAAGGTATGCTTGAAAGACAAAAAATTGTTTCAGCTTCTACCATAGACCAAGATTATATAGCTGTAGCCAAGGAAGAGGATTTGTCATGTGTTCAAGTGTTCTTCGTAAGAGGTGGCAAGGTAGTTGGAAGAGAAAATTTTATTTTTGACAAGAGCAGAAATTCTCAAGCAGAGGAAATAATAAGCTCATTTATAAAACAATTTTATATGAGTGTGAATTACGTTCCTAAAGAGCTTGTTGTAGACACTGATTTTGAAGATATGCAAATAATGTCTGACTGGCTTTCAAGCAAAAAGGGTCAGAAGGTTCAAATAACAGTACCTCAAAAAGGAGATAAAAAGCATCTGTTGGATTTAGTAAGAAAGAATGCCTTTGAAACTATAAAGCAAAAAAGCAATCTTAAAATGGCGAAGCTAGAAAGAACAGTTGGAGTAATGAAAGAGCTTCAGGAGTTTCTTCAGCTAGATGAGATGCCAATAAGAGTCGAAGCTTTTGATATATCTAATATACAAGGTGTTGATTCAGTAGGAGCTCAAGTAGTTTTTGTAAATGGAGAAAAAGCAAAAAAGCTATACAGAAGATATAAAATTAAGTCTGTGGATGGACCAAACGACTATGCATCTATGGAAGAAATAATAAGAAGAAGATTAAAGCACCCTGACTTGCCTGATTTAATCCTTATGGATGGAGGGAAGGGTCAGGTTTCAGTGGCTAAAAAGGTAATAGCTGAAGAAGGTCTAAGCATACCAGTGCTAGGTATGTATAAGGATTCAAGACATAAAACTCTAGGACTTACTACAGAAAATCAAGCGGTAGAACTTTCAAAGCACAGCCTGATATATAGATTTATAGCTAGTGTGCAGGAAGAAGTTCACAGGTTCGCTATTAGCTATCACAGATCTTTACGAGATAAAGGGATGGAAAAATCGGAGCTTGATGAAATATCAGGCATAGGAAAGACTAGAAAGATGGCTCTTATTTCAGAGTTTAAAACAATAGAGCGTCTAAAAAATGCCACGATGGAAGAGCTAGCTTCAGTAGAAGGCATGAATAAAAAATCTGCCCAAGCAGTATTTGAACATTTTAGAAAGGGGCAAAAAAGTGATTGATAAATCAGATACTAAAAAAGTTTCAATAAGGAAAATCATTGAGGATTTAAAAGTTGGAGTTGCCTATATACCTGATGGAGTTGATTATCATATTTCTACTACAGATATAAATAGACCTGGCATGCAGCTAAATGGGTACTATGATCATTTCCCAAACGACAGAATACAGGTCATGGGAAAGGTCGAATATTCATACTATCTTTCACTAGACGAAGAAACAAAAAAAGAGCGTATGGATAAATACATGTCATATGATTTACCTGTAGTGATAGTAGCAAGAGCACAGATTCCAGATGATATTATGATTAATGCCGCAAGGAAATATAATAGAATAATACTTACAACACCTATGGGCACTACAAAATTCATCTATAAGCTACTTGATTATTTAAACGAGCTCTTAGCTCCTGAAACCATGATGCATGGAGTTTTAGTAGATGTAGATGGAATGGGAATACTAATTACAGGTGAAAGCGGAGTAGGCAAAAGTGAAACTGCACTAGAGCTTATAAAAAGAAGTCATAGGCTAGTTGCTGATGACGCTGTTGAGATAAAAAAAATAGAAGATGACATGCTGGTAGGAAAATCTCCAGAGACTATAAGATATTTTATGGAGATTAGAGGACTTGGAATACTCGATATAAAAAGCCTTTATGGAATAGGTGCAGTTAAACCTACAAAAATAATTGATTTAGTTGCGCATTTAGAACCGTGGGTTGAAGGAAAATACTATGACAGAATAGGCTTAGATGATGAATTTATAGAGATTTTAGGTGTAGCTGTTGAAAAGATAACTATTCCAGTAAAGCCTGGGAGAAATTTGGCTGTGATTTTAGAAATAGCGGCTAGAAATAATCGGTTAAAAAGAATGGGATACAATGCGGCCCAGACATTTAATGAAAACTTGATGAAAAGACTATCTGAGGAGGGATAAGGTGAGTAGATTTTATATAGGTGTAGATATAGGAGGGACTGAGGTAAAAACTGCCTTGGTGGATGAAAACGACAAAGCAGTATTTGCACAAAATATCCCTACAGAGTCAGAAAAAGGCTATGTTCATACTATAAATATGATTGCTAATCAGATAAAAGGCTTATTAGATGAGAATAATGTATCTATATCTATGGTCAATTCTATTGGTATAGGGATTCCTGGGCTTACTGATGGAAAATCAAAGATATATAAAGCTCCTAACATATCGTGGGTAGATATAGATATATCTACAGAAATGGATAGACATTTTCCGAACACAAAGGTATTTATTGCCAATGATGCTTCAGTAGCCGCTCTTGCAGAGCATCATTTTGGAGCTATAAAGGGAGCAAAAAATGCTGTAATGATAACACTCGGAACTGGAGTAGGCGGGGGTGTTATCATAAATGATAAGCTATACAGTGGAACTAATGGAATAGCTTCAGAAATAGGTCATCTCATAGTAGGAGAAAATTTTTATAATTGCAATTGTGGAAACAATGGTTGCCTAGAGACTTATTGCTCGGCTACTGCCATTATAAAATATGCTCAGAGACTATTTGTAGACAGCCCATGTAGCAAAATAATTGAGATGACAGATTCTAAACCTGAAAATATCACAGCAAAGCTTATATTTGATGCCTATAAAGAAAAGGATTTAATGGCAAAAATCATAGTTAAACGCTTTGTTACTTATCTTTCTATAGGAATCATAAACCTTATGAATGTGTACGATCCAGAGGTTTTTGTTATAGGTGGAGGAGTATCAAAAGCCTATGATTTATTTATAGATGAACTCGAGAAAGAAGTAGATGAGAGATTGACATTTAAAAATGCTCCTAGGGGAAAAATTGTAAAAGCTAAACTTGGAAATGATGCTGGAGCAATAGGAGCAGCAATGCTAGGGTTATATATATAAATACAAAGGGGGGATGGTTTTGTCACTAACAGATGACAGACAGGGAAGGGTTCCATTTGAATATATAAGAGAAAAATTTTCAAAGGCAAACCCAGAGATTATGGCAATAAATACATTTAGTAAATTAATAGACTCAACTATTCATATGGATTTTATGGGGAGACCTTATGCAGTTGAGCATCCTTCAGGCAAAATCTTTGATGAAAATAATAAAGAAGTAGAATTTTATACTGTAAGAACTTTATTTTTAAGGTTTTTAGTCAATGGACAGGGTATAAAACCTACAGGAAAAGATGTAACCTACAAAGACATACCAGGTGGACTGGTTTACTATCCAAATTTTAGTAAGAGAACAATTGAAAGATTAGCTAAGAGTTATGGAAGTGATTTAGAAAAATTCGAAAGCGATATGCAGAGTATAGGAGCAGTTAAAGTTTTGCAAGGGGATAAGGCTTACAAATTTCCATTTATGAACGAAACCTATATGACTTTTATAATCTGGGAAAAAGATGAAGAATTTCCACCTGCTGCAAATATTTTGTTTGATCAAAACATCCAGTTTTATTTTGATGCAGAGGATCTTGCAGTAGTTCCAGATGTTGCTATTGACATTATTAAAAATAAGGGTATAATGCCAGATTGGATAGGTTTATATAAAAAGAAATCCATCTAATAATTATCAGAGGTGACGAATTTGAGCTATTTATTGCTAGTAATTGGATTTATTATACTTATTAAAGGGGCAGATTTTTTCGTGGATGGAGCTTCATCTATAGCAAAGATTGCAAAAATGCCTACCTTGCTAATAGGTCTTACAATTGTTGCATTTGGAACAAGTGCTCCAGAAGCAGCCGTAAGTATTAATGCGGCATTAAAAGGGTCCAATGATATTGCGATAGGAAATGTTATAGGCTCAAATATATTTAATTTACTTGTCGCAGTAGGTATATCAGCGATGATAAGACCTATTAAGGTTCAAAAAACAACTATAATTAAAGAGTATCCTCTATCAATGTATTCAGTTGCACTACTAATCATCCTTTCTCTTGACAATTTATTTGCAGGAAATGATGCGAATTTACTTACAAGAGGTGATGGACTAATACTTCTGCTTGGATTTGGAGTATTTATGTTTTATCTAATAGAAATGGCTGTTCTATCAAAGGAAGCTGATGATGAGGTAGAAGAAATAGTTAAATTACCACTTTCAAAAAGTATAATATTTTCTTTATTAGGACTCATTGGGATAGTTTTCGGAGGAGATATAGTAGTTAAATCAGCTACAAATATAGCTCTTCAGTTAGGTATGAGTCAAACACTTGTAGGGCTTACTATAGTTGCAGTAGGAACATCGCTTCCTGAACTAGTAACCTCAGTTACAGCTGCTAGAAAAGGTGAGAGTGATATAGCTATAGGAAATATAATAGGTTCTGGACTATTTAATATATTCTTTGTACTTGGTATTTCAGCTACAATACACCCTATTGCAGTATCTAGTAAATTGATTTTTGATTTTATTATTTTGGCAATAGTTACTGTAATATCTCATGTATTTGCATATAGTAAAAAAGAAGTTGATAAGAAAGAAGGCTTTGCACTTACAGCAATGTATATTGCATATATGGTGTATATTATTATCAGAAATTAGAGGAATGAAGTAATATGATAGATAATGAGCTTATTAAAGAAGCTTTAGAAATCATAAATATAATAGAGGAATCAGGCTATGAAGCCTATATAGTAGGAGGGAGTCTTAGAGACTCCCTTTTAGGTATGCAGCCAAAAGATATAGATATAGCTTCATCAGCTAGTCCTACCGAGATAAAACGAATATTCAATAGCTATAAAACTATTGATACAGGCATAGATTTTGGAACTGTCACTCTCATATATAATGATAAACCTGTCGAAATTACTACATTTCGAAGTGAATCTGTGTATTTAGATAGTAGAAGACCAGATAGTGTAAGCTTTGAAAAAAACGTAGATGAAGATTTAAAAAGAAGAGATTTTACTATAAATGCTATGGCTTACAATCAATCTAAGAAGCTTGTGGATTTATTCTCTGGAGAAGAGGATTTAAATAATAAGCTTATAAGATGTGTAGGAAGCCCAGATGAAAGATTCAGTGAAGATGCTCTTAGAATGTTAAGAGCTGTGAGATTTGCATGTGTACTAAATTTTGATATTGAGAAAAAAACCTTTGAGGCTATAAAGCATAATGCCTCAAGGATTGAATATATAAGCAAAGAGAGAATTCAAGCAGAGCTAAACAAAATACTCATGAGCAGTAAGCCTTCTAGAGGAATCAGATTGCTACTTGATTCAAAGCTATTAGATTATATACTACCAGAAATATCAAGGCTATCAGGCTTTAACCAGCATAATCCCTTTCACCACCTAGAACTTCTAGAGCATACTTTATGCGTGATGGATAAAGTCGAGCCAAGGCTTCAGCTTAGGCTTGCAGCTTTATTTCACGATGCAGGAAAAGTAGATACAATTACACTAGATGAAAATGGAATAGGTCATTTTTATGGTCATGATTCAGTCAGTGAAGAGATAGCAAAATCAGTACTTAAAAGATTAAGATACTCAAATGAGATTATAGAGCTCACATCTCAGCTTGTAAGATATCATATGATACAAGCAAATGTAATAGGAAAAAAAGGTATACAAAAGCTCCTTAGGATTTTTGGTGAAAATAATATATTTGAGCTTGCTGATTTGCATTTTGCAGATTCAAGCTGTACTATTATAGAAGTGAATGAAGATGCATTTAGATTGAAAATCAGACAAGTTTTAGATGAAAATATTCCATTTTCAGTCAAAGATTTAGACATAGATGGGTATGACTTGATGAAAATCGGAGCAAAGGGAAAGCAAATTGGAGACATATTAAATGAGCTACTAGAGCTAGTCAGTGAGGATGCCTCTAAAAATAACAAAAATCAGCTTATGCTATATGCTAAAGAGATATACTCTAATTTTGAGTAAAAGTAAAAACCATGAGAATTTAGCTTTCTCATGGCTTTACAGAAGGGTATATTTGAAAAGAAGAATTTGCTATATAGAGGCTACCTATCCTTTCAAGGCTCACCTCTAGGGCGACTGTCACGCCATCCCTTATCTATTATTTTATAGATTTAATATCAAACTGCAATAGATTTTACACAATTTTAACTGTATTATATATTTTAGACTAGAGGTGTTTTAGATGAAAGATATAGGTTTAGTATTGGAAGGCGGAGGTATGAGAGGAATATATACCGCTGGAGTATTGGACTTTTTTATGGATAAGAACTTTTATCTTCCATATGTGATAGGAGTATCTGCTGGAGCTTGCCAAGGCGTATCTTACGTATCTAGGCAAAGAGGTAGAGGGAAAAATGCAATTCTAAACCATATAGAAAATCCCAGATATATAAGTAAGAGAAATCTTGTGTTTAAGCGTTCTATTATGGATATGGATTTTTTATTTGATGAAATTCCAAATAAATATGAGCTTTTTGATTATGATACTTTTTTTGAAAATGAGCAAAAATGTATTTTGGTAGGAACTAGCTGTAAGACTGGAGAAGCTCTCTACTTTGATGCAAAGAAGGATAAAAGCAAGCAGTTTGTTTTAGATACTTGCAGAGCATCAAGCAGTCTTCCTTTTGTAACCCCAATAGTAGATGTTCGGGGAGAACCCGTGCTAGATGGTGGCATAGCAGATTCTATACCTATAAAGAAGGCTATTGCTGATGGCAATAAAAAAAATATTATTGTACTTACCAGAGGCAGGGAATATAGAAAAAAACCATCAAATACTGCTTTTATTTCAAAAAAAGTGTATAAAAATTATCCAAAGCTTCAAGAAACTATTTCAAGCAGATATAGGGTTTATAATGAAACCTTGGACTATATTGAAAGCTTAGAGGAGCAAGGCGAGGTATTTGTTATTAGACCTAGAAGAAAAGTGGAAATAGACAGGATGGAGAGAAATAAGTCGAAGCTTGCTGATTTTTACAAGACTGGATATGAGGATGCACATGATATCTGGACAGATTTAAGCGATTGGATGAATAAAATCAAGTAAATCAAAAATTATATTTTTATCAATACAGAAAATATGTATAGTACTGCATATTTGATATATAATAGGTATAGCGATTAATATTTAGGGAGGGATAGTTATGAATTATTCAAACATCATGGAAGAAATCAAATCGACAAGAGACTATAAAGAAACTGTAGTAAAGAGCGAGCTTTTAAAAGAAATAATATCTGCTGGAGATACTGCACTAGAAAATCACGGACTAGACATAGTATTATTTGAAGATGGAGAACAAACAAAGCAAAAGTTAGAAGGTAAAGCTGGATATTTCGGTAAATTCATAGGTGCACCTCACTATATTGCTGTTCTAAGCGATGATGGAAGAAAATCTAAAGAAGATGCAGCTTATATTATGGAGATGATGAGATTCAAAGCTCATAAAGAAGGTCTTGGAAGTTGCTGGATAACTATTCCTAATACAGATGAGATTAAAGCTGATTTAGGTATAGATATAGCACGTTCACTTTGCGGATTTTTAGCTATAGGCTACCGTTATGCAGGTATCTTCAAAAAAGATATTCAAGAAAAAGCATTTAGACAAGGAGCAATAGAAATAACATATATGGATGAGTGGGGCAATACTCCGGCATGGGAAGACTTAGAAGCAAGAGGATTAGATCAAGTATTTTATTTAACTAGATTTGCTCCATCATGGGGAAATAAACAGCCATGGAAGTTCTTAATTCTAAAAAATCATGTTGTTCTTGCTGTTGAGAAAGACTCAAGCACAGATACAGATTTGGATACGGGAATAATTAAATTCTACTTTGAAAAAGCTTGTATAGACAAGGGATTATCACTTCAGACTGCTGAAGAAAGTGGAGAGTTTATTATTCCAGAAAACTATGAAATTAGAGTGGTATATAATATATAACTGGAGGCAATTATGGATTTGACGGGCTTAAATAAAGACCAGCTATCAGCGGTTACAAGAGTCGAAGGACCTTTGCTAATTTTAGCTGGTGCGGGCTCAGGTAAGACTAGAGTAATAACATATAGGATAGCTCATATGATAGAGGATTTAAAGATATCACCTTATTCTATACTGGCTATCACATTTACAAATAAAGCCGCAAAAGAGATGAAGGAGAGGGTGAGCGCATTAATTGGCGATAGGGCTAAGGATATGTGGATTAGCACTTTTCACTCTCTTTGCGTTAGGATATTAAGAAGAGATATAGAACGAATAGGCTATAATAGATCTTTTGTAATCTATGATACTCAGGACCAGCTAAGCTTAATTAAAGAGTGTATAAAGGAATGCGGCCTAAGAGAGGACAGCTTTAAACCAAGCAGTGTCCTCTCTGCAATTTCTGGGGCTAAAGATAAGCTACTTAACCCAAAGGCATTCGAGGCTAGATATTTTAATGATTTTAGATTATCAAAGATTTCTAAAGTTTATGACTTATATCAAAGAAAACTAAAATCAAATAATGCACTAGATTTTGATGATCTTATTTTTAAAACAGTAGAGCTTTTAAAAACTGATGAGTTTGTGAGAGATTTTTACCAAAGAAAATTTCAATATGTCATGGTCGATGAGTATCAGGATACCAATCATGCTCAGTATGTGCTTATAAACCTTTTAAGTGAGATGCACAAAAATCTATGCGTAGTAGGAGACGATGACCAATCTATTTACGGATGGAGAGGGGCAGACATAGCAAACATTCTAGATTTTGAAAAGGATTATAAGGATGCTTTTGTAGTTAAGCTAGAGCAAAATTATCGTTCTACTGAAGTGATTTTAGATGGAGCAAATAGCGTAATAAAAAGAAATCTAGGAAGAAAAAATAAAAAGCTTTGGACTCAGCTGAAGGAAGGCGAAAAAATAAAGCTTCATAAAGCCTATGATGAAAAAGATGAAGCTAATTTTATAGCTAGAGAAATTAAAAAAAGACAAGAGGAAGAAGATAGAAATCTAAGAGATTTTGCTCTTTTATATAGAACCAATGCTCAGTCAAGAGCGCTTGAAGAGGCTCTTATTAAGCAGTCAATTTCATACAAGATATTTGGCTCTCTGAAGTTCTACGATAGAAAAGAAATAAAAGACATAATGGCATATCTTAGATTGGTTCAAAACCCTCTCGATGATTTGGCCTTAAAAAGAATAATCAACGTGCCAAAACGAGGGATAGGTGCTAAAACTTTAGAAAAACTAGAAGAAAGAGCATTAGTCACTGGGGAGAGCTTGTTTGGATTACTTCATGATTTGTCTGGCTTTGATTTATCCACTAAGGTAAAAACTACCTTAAATAAGTTTGTAATGATGATTAATTCATTTATGGATATGAAAGAGATTTTGCCGCTTACTGAGTTTGTTCAAAAAGTCATAGACAACACAAAATATGTGGATGAGCTAAAGGCAGAAGAGACAGATGAAGCAAATGGAAGGATTGAAAATATAGAAGAATTCAAGTCTGTTGTAATGGAGTTCATGCAAAATTCAGAGGAGAAAACTTTGGAGGAATTTTTATCTTCAGTATCTTTAGTGTCTGATTTAGACAGTATAGATGAAGAGGATGATTTTGTAACCTTGATGACCCTTCACAGTGCAAAAGGCTTGGAATTTCCTGTAGTATTTTTAGCTGGCGTAGAGGAAGGAATTTTCCCTATATCTAGAGCTATGCTAGATGAAAATCAATTGGAAGAAGAGAGAAGACTTTGCTATGTAGGTATGACTAGGGCGAAACAAATTTTATATATTACCTATGCAAATGAGAGAACTCTATATGGAAGACGAAATCATGCTATTGCCTCTAGATTCATATCTGAAATCGATGAAAGTCTTTTTGAAGAGAATGCTAAAATAGAAAAGACGAAACCTCAGAGTTTATATGACAGGTATAAGGATAAATATAAGATAGGACAAGATGATAAACCTAAATTTGATGGACAGGATGATATTACTGTAGGTTCAAAAATTAAGCATCCTAAATTTGGCATAGGGATGGTAGTTGCAAAAACAGGTACTGTCTATACCATAGCATTTGAAGGACAGGGCATAAAGCAAATTGACACTACGTTTATCAGTCTAAGCAAGCTATAAAATTTAGTAAATGCAAAAGGGGAGAACTATTATGGAAAAAAAAGCAGTAGCACTCGATATGATGAAATTTTTGGATGCATCAAAAACGCCTTATCATGCCGTTAAAATATCTGTAGAAAAATTAAAGGAAGCAGGCTTTAAAAGATTAAACCTAAACAAAAAATTCGAAGTCAAAGAAGGCAAAGGCTACTATATAGAGTATGGAACTGCACTAATTGCTTTTAGAGTTCATACAAAAACTGATGGCTATCAGATAATAGGAAGCCACACTGACTCGCCAGCTATGATGATTAAGCCAAAAGCAGTAATCAAGGACAACGGTTATGTAAAGCTAAACACTGAGATTTACGGTGGACCTATTTTAAATACATGGATGGATAGACCTCTATCTTTAGGAGGAAGAGTGCTTCTTCGCTCTGGAAAATCTATGGAGCCTACAGAGGTACTTATAGATTTTGAAAAGCCTGTGGCAATTATCCCAAATCTAGCTATCCACTTAAATAGAGATGTGAATAAAGGAATTGAGCTTAATAAACAAAAAGATATGCTTCCTCTAGTTTCTCTTAGTGGAGACTTTATAGGTGAGGATCATTTGATTCATAAAATCGCTGAGTACTTGTCTATTGAAAAGCAAGGAATCCTTGATTATGAGCTATATGTTTATGACCCTCAGCCAAGCTCTTTTGTTGGATTTAATGATGAATTCATATCAGCCCCTAGAATAGATAACCTTTCTATGCTTCACGCTTCATTAAAAGCTCTAATAGAAGCTGAAAAAGGAACAGGAATTAAGATGGTAGTGAGCTTTGATAATGAAGAAGTAGGAAGTATGAGCAGATTAGGAGCAGATTCGACTATACTTGCTGATGCTTTAGAGAGAATTGATTTAGCTCTTGGACTAAATAAGGAAGAGCATATGATAAACATAGATAAATCATTTATGATATCAGCAGATATGGCTCATGCGGTTCACCCGAATTCTCCAGAAAAGCACGATCCTACCAATAGACCAAAGCTTAATGCTGGACCAGTTATAAAGCTCAGTGCAAACAAAAGATATACAACAGATGGTTATTCTTCTGCTGTATTTAAAAATCTTTGTGAGGAAGCATCAGCGCCATACCAGACCTTTGTAAATCCGTCTGACCAAGTAGGAGGCTCAACTATAGGACCTATATCTTCTTCACATCTTTCAATTAAATCTATAGATATAGGAAACCCAATGCTTTCTATGCACTCTATAAGAGAATTGTGCGGTTCAGATGATCAATATTACCTAACAAAGATATTCTATAAGTTCTTTACGGTGTAGACATGAATTATGAACATATATGGGATGTGATATATAGACTTTCTGGCAGAGTAAGAGTTTCTAAATCACTAATCAATAGAAATGAAGAAATATTGCTTCATATATCAGATACACCATATAGCATATTTTCAGCTCTAGATAGTTTGATTATGACATTAAAACCTGAGTATATAGTGCATACAGGAGATTTAGTGGACAATATAAAACTAGAGCTTTATCCTAAATCTTTACCTAGATATAAATTATATCTAAAGAACCTAATGAAAATAATGCAAAAACCATTTGTCAAGGGAATATATATTTCCCTTGGCAATCATGATGATATAGAGGCTATTTCTGAGTATAAGAAAATTGATAATAGAATAACTTTAGGAATAGAGCCTAATAGCATTAAATTAGGCGGTAAAACAATTCAATATGCTCATTACCTTGAAGCTCTGAAAGACACGCCAAATTCATATGGACTTTATGGGCATGACCTCTCAGTAAAAGATGAAATTTCTGAAAATTCTATTTATTTAAACGGTATAAAAACTATTAATATAATCATGCTAAAGTCAGGAACTATATATAAACTCCAGTATCCTATAGGCACTGATGATGCAAGACTAAAAAAAGGTAGAATTGGATTTTAGGGTTATATTTAAAGGACAAGGGAGGCATAGTCTATGTTTTCTTTTTTTAGAAATGGAGTAAATTTTATAGTTTGGGCTTCAGATGACATCTCTATGTTAAGAGATAATATACTTGAAATTAGCAAAGGGCAAGAGCTTTCTCTCGAAGAGGCTTTTGATTCATCAGGTGAAGATGACACAATAGTAATTTTAACTAAAGAAATGGCTGATAAAGTAAGTAGTGAAAATCTTGAAAAGGTTATAATTGCTAATATCAGCAGCGAAGATTTACTATCTAGATTTATATCTCAGGAAAATCCTCCCCAAAATACAAAGGTAAGAAGTGCTCCTTCAATTATTGTTATGAGATATTTTGGTGATGTGGAAAAGATTATAAGTGAGATTGAGCACGATTATGATTGTAGAGAAGGCACTTTTGTAGATCTTTTAGAGCAAGGAAATGATAAGGGTGTAATATTAAGTTTTACTGATAGAAGTTTAAAATCAGATGTATTTATTAGAAGCCTTTATAAAAAAGCTTTGTATATTAAGCTTCCCTATGAAACCTTTATGGCGGATATGAGAATGCATGCGCTTAGATATATTAATGAAGGGATAGGAAAAAAGGATTGGTATGAATTAGAGATAAGAATCTACGATAGATATCAAGCCTATAGCCTTCAATATGATAGATTAATTGAGATTTTAGAAGAACTTGAGCTAGGATTAGTTTTAGGAGAGGCTTGGTCTAAGGATTACCCTAGGATGTTTATGCCAGTGGGGGTGTATAGAATTAGATTTTTTACATTTAATCCACCAAAAGATATAAAGAAAGTTCTGCTTGGTTTTGAGTATACCAGCGATGGAACTAGAATAGTAGATATGGATTTATATCAGGGGAAAACTAAAATTAACTGGACAGATACATTGGAAAAGGAGCTTCCAAGAATAAGATTTAAAATGGCAGAGGTTTTTAGGCAAAGAAGTATAAGCCAAATGAGAGAAGATGTCGTAGATAATATTAACAAGCTTGATGAAATGATACTAAATACAAGAGTGGAGTAAATGAATTATATGGATTTCATGTATAGAATTATAAAATGATACTGTAGATAAAAAATGGGTAAATAGGGTATAAGTAATCTGAATAAGGGAGAGATAGTATATGGACCAAAATAATGGTAGATTAGAAATCCTCACCTTCGGTAGCTTTGATATCTTAATAGATGGAGAATCCCTTTTGACTCAGTTTGGAAAAAGTCAAAAAGCACTTTCGCTATTGAAATATTTTATATCTAACAGAGGTAAAAAAATCCCAGTAAACAGAATAATTGAAGCAAATTTTAAACTATACGACTATACAGACTATAACAATGCACTAAGAAGCCAAGTTCACAGACTAAGAAAAATAATAAAAGATATAAATTCAAAGCTTGAATCTGAAGTAATGAGATTAGATTTTGTAGCAGGAAATTATGTATTTAATTTAGAAAAAGATTATATTTTAGATGTAGAGCTATTTGAAGATTACGTTTGTAGATTTTCACTAAAGCCACTGGAATTAGAGGCTGATTTTGAGAGATTATCGGAGTTGAGGACGGCTCTCAAGCTATATAGAGGAGATTATATTGAAGGTACTGAATTTTATGACTGGATATTTCCTCTTAGGATACATTATAAAAGACAGTATCTGATGCTGTTTTCTCAATATATAGGTTACCTAGTAAAAAAAGATAGGTATGATGAAGTAATAAGTGAATGCGAATCTGCGCTTTCTATAAATTTTTTTGACGAAGTAATTCATGAGTATTTGCTCGAGGCCTTATTTAAATCAAATAAAGCTAATCAAGCACTGAACCACTATAACTATGTGACTTCTAGATTTTATACTGAGATGAATATGAAGCCTTCAGAAAAAATGAAGGAAATCTATCAGAAAGTCCAAAAAAGAGAAAACTCAGAGTATGGCACTGATCTTTTTACTTTAGAAAGAACTATACGGCTAGCAGAACAGTCTGATGGAGTGTTTTTCTGCGATAAAGATTTCTTTATTAACCTTTATAGACTAGAACTTCGAAAAAAAGAAAGAGATATAGGTAAAACGATGGTTGGGATAGTTACGGTATCTGCCTATGATTTAAGAGAAATAAGCGAAGAGGAATCTGTAAAGATAGTAGAGGATATAGGCCCAGTAGTAGACAAATACATGAGAAAATATGATGTAATAACAAAACTTAATAAAAATCAATTTGCTTTTATGATGTTTAATAGTAGCGAAGAAATGATAAAAAGAATAAATCAAAGAATGAACTTTTTATTAAACCAAGTGAAGAAAAAGCATAGAATATTATTTACTCTTAGCTGCAAATCAATACAAGCAACTGATGAAAATTACAATGAGACTGCCTTTTAGGGCAGTTTTTTATTGCAAATAAAACAAAGGATATCAAAAATTATGAGACATTTTTAATCGTTCTAATAGGTTTGCTTCTTAATTACATAAATAAAAGAGTTTTGATGTAACTGAAATGTAACTGAAAACAAATTGTAATCAAATTGAAATAAAAATCCTACGTAATTTTAGTCTGGTAAAAGTAATATAAGAGCTTTAAGAAGTTACGAGGAGGTGAAACCGTGAAGAAAATAAAATTGTGGCAAATCATTATTTTAATTTTTGCTCTTACTTTTGTAAATATCCATCCAGCTCTTATTTATGCATCTCAATTAGAAGTAGATACGCAGGATGTTTCATCTGAAGCAATAGAAGATGAAGCAGATATACAAAGCGAAGATGCCCCGCAAGCAGAAGTATCGGACGAGGAGCAAAGCATTGAATCTCAAGAAGGAGAGGGTGAGCAAAATCCAGACGAACAAGTAGAAGGTGAAGACGAATCAGCGCCACTAGGAGAACCACAAGCTGAAGATGATATAGAAAATCCAGATGGTGATGTAGAAAATCCAGATGGTAATGTCGAAAACCCTGACGGTGAAGAAGTAATCGAAGATGAAGAAACACCTCAAGGACCAGTAGATGGAGAAATTCCACCAAGTGAAGGAGAACCTGTAGACGGAGAACTTCCGCCAGTAGATGAGCAAGTAGATCCGAATGCACCATCAATAGAAGAACCGGTAGATCCAAATGCACCGCCGGTAGATCCTAACGCACCACCGGTAGATCCTGTAGTTGATCCAACAGTTCCAGTTATTGGAGGAGGAGGGGTAATAATACCACCGATAATAGCAATACCTGGTGAGGAAATTATTGTTACAAAAACAGCTGATAAGGATCAAGTAAATCCTGGAGAAACGATTAATTACACTATTGAAGTTACTAATAATTCAGGAGGAGATTTGACAGGTATTACAGTGGAAGACCCTATGATAAATCTTATAGAAACTTTTGATTTATTAACTGGAGAAACTAAAGTATTCACTGGCAGTTTTGAAGTAAAAAAACCTGAACCTATAATGGTAGCAGGAGAAGAAATAATTACAGCTCCTGAGGAGCCTCCTGTGATTACAAATACTGTAAGAGTATATGGTACAGGACCAGTCGGTGAAATTAACAAAACGGCTACAGTTGTAGTTAATGGAGTATTAGAAGAAGTGTTAGAAGTAATGAGCGAAGAGTTTATCGAAGATCCTGGTGAAATTTATTTGGATTTATCAGAATTCGATAGCCAACCAATGATGAGAAGTTTTCAAATGATGACAGTAAACCCATATGAAAACGACCACTTATCTATTGATAAAACTGCTACAACTTTAGATTTAGAAGAGAGAATGTATCAAGTCGATTTTGAAATAACTGGAACACCACCAGAAAAACCTGTAGATGTAATACTAGTTATAGATACTTCAGGAAGTATGGGAACTAGAATACCTGGAGATAGTAAGGCACCATTATATTATGCAAAACTAGCGGCTATAAATTTTGCAAATAGTATAATAGATGAGAATCCAGATAGTAGGGTAGGAGTTATAGAGTTTTCAGGAGGATATTATGGTTATGCATCTGATGCTAGTACTGTAATAAATCTTACAAATAATAAGGCTAATTTAGCAAGTAGTATTAATGGACTTACTACTCATAATATGACAAATATTCAAGCAGGATTTAGGTTAGCATATAACAAAATTAGTGCTATTTCTAGTACAAGGGACTCTGTTAAATCAGTAGTATTTCTTACTGACGGAGTTGCAAATGTAAGTATTGGTAACTGGTCTAGTAGTAATCCAGTTGTTCACAACACCCATACTATAGCTGCCTATACTGAAGGACAAAGTCTGTATAGCTATATTAATGGCAACCTATTTACTATAGGATTATTTGGAGCGATATCAAATAGTTCAGTTAAATCTATTGCAAGGGATACTTTACAAAAAGCTGTATACGATGATCTTGAGAAGTATTATGAAGCTTCTAGTGCAGTAGATTTAGGCCCAGTATATGAGACAATATCTCAAAAATTAGAATATGCAGCAACAAATGCTGGAGTAGTAGATTTTATGTCTATACCAGTCAATGACCACTTCGAGGTTATAACAAGTAGTATTACAGCTAGCAAAGGTACAGCTTTATATAATCCTACAACTAAGAAGATAGAGTGGGATATAGGAGATATAAGAGAAGAAACTGTAACTATGAGTTATCAAATAAAAGTAATTGATGATATGTGGCCTACAACTGCATGGTCATCTAACTGGAGCTCTTTAGATACAGTAGGACCATTTGGATATCAAAATGAGCCTGATTCTGGGCTTAATCCAGTATATACAAATAGTTCAGCTACTCTTAGCTATAAAAATCCTGATAATGAAAATTCAACTATGGATTTCCCTATGCCAAAGGTTCCAGTACCACCAGTACTAAGATTAAATATAATAAAAGCTATAAATGGCGCAGGACTTGCTAAAGAATTTGAAATTAATATATCAGGTAATTTATTGAACCAAACAACTATGAACTTTAACCATTTCACTTATGGTGGAACTCACAAGTTCTGGGGATTAAAACAAGGCATGTATACTGCTACTGAAAACTACTTGCCATATAATTACGAAAAAGTATCTATATCAGCTCCAGTAACTATATCTTACGATAATCCTGAAGATACCATCACAGTAACTAATAAGCCAAAAACAACTGGCTGGTTCTATGGTGATGATGAACAAAAGAACTATTTCCATGTAGGTGGAGTAATAGTAGCTGATATGAATTTTGATTCTAAGAAAATTGAAATAGCAAAAGCATAAAAGGTAGGTGATGGGGATGCTAAAGAAGATAACAAGTATATTATTTAACTCTATATTTATAATAGTAACAGTAGTATCTTTAGTTTTCGTATATACTATGCTTCAAAATGCAGGTCGTATACCAGATATTATGGGATACAGACTCTATGTAGTTCAAAGCGGTAGTATGGAGCCAGATATTCATACAGGGAGTCTGGTAATTAGTAAAAGAGTATCCCCTGAAAACCTTGCGATAGGTGATGTAGTAACCTTTAAATCAAAGGATGATTCTACTACACTTGTAACACATAGAATAGAGCAAATATCTAAAGAAAATGGAGAGCTTAGCTTTATAACTAAGGGAGATGCAAATGATGTAATCGACTTAGAACCAGTTAAGCCAGAAAATATCATAGCAAGAGTGCAGTATGATATTCCATATCTTGGATATATGACTGATTTTATAAAGACTAAACAAGGTATGCTTTTAGTAGTGATAATACCCGCGTTAGCACTACTTCTCATAGAAATATTTAAACTGATAGGTTATGCAAGTGAGCTGGATAAGCAGAAGAAAGCTCAAAATCATGAAATTAAGTTTTAAATATTAGTGATTTAAATTATTTACCTTATGTTATTTAATCGTTCGGATGTATTTAATTAATTAATTCCACTTTAAGGAGGGAAATATCATGTTACAAAGAAAAATGTTAATGAGTATAGCTTCTGTATTAGTTTTGGTAGCTTTAATTGCAGGTGCAACTATGGCCTGGTTTACAGATAGTGAAACTGTAGCTGCAACATTTACTGCAGGTACTGTAGATGTAGGAATTAATGATCCTACAGACATAGAAATCATCAACCCTGGAGACATCATTAAATTTGGAGAACTTGAAGATGAAGGATACTATCATAATGCACCAATTGAAAGAGGAATGCCACAAGGCGGATATGATAGAGTACTTCAAATAGATTATACAGGAACTAAAGCTGCATATGTAAGAGTACTAGTTGATTTTGATTGGGCAGGAGACTTAGATAATAGTAATCTTTCAGTTAATGCTCCAACTGGAGGAAACTGGATTTATGATGGAGTAGATACTCAAACTGGAAAACATATTTTTAGATTAAATGGAATCCTAAATGGTAGCGCAGAAGACCTTGGCGGATTTGCTTTAGCTAATGTTAAAAATGTACCATTTGAGTTAGTAATTAATGGAGCAAGTACTGGAAATCAATATCAAGGAGTAGCACTTAATATGAATTTTGAAGTTCAAGCAGTTCAAGCTGCAAACGTAGATCCAAATGCAATTCCATTTGAATCAGTAGTTCAACCTGTACCTACACCATAACTTTATCTAATGAGCTTAATAGTATAAAGCAAGACAATAGGTGCTAAGCTAAATAGATTTAAAATTAGAATTAATAGAGAGGGGTGTGAAGATGAAACGAAAATGGATGATACCACTATTAACAGGCATCTTCGCCGCCTCGCTGATTATAGGGATTACTACAGCATATTTCAGCGATTCTGCAGCGGTCAGCCCGGATATTACAGCGGGTACGGTAGTAATAGATTTAAGTGAAAACTTTAATCCGCCTACAAATTGGCAGGCCGGAGAGACCACACCAAAAGAGATACTGATTAAAAATACAGGTAATAAGCGTGCATATGTAAGAGTAAGAGTAGCGGGGGTATGGCAAAAAGATGAAGCAGATACTGCGCTAGATATAAACAATGTGCAGGTAATAAACAATTCTAGCGATTGGGTATTGAGCGAAGGCTATTACTATTATAAACATGTGCTTAATGCTGGAGCTACCACTTCCCCACTCGACCTATCAGTTAAATTGATAAGTAAGGATGAAAGATATGATGGTCACACATTTATGTTGAAGGCTTATTCACAGGCAGTTCAAGCTACAAATGGAGCATATATGGATGTTTGGGGCTTGTCAAGTTTGCCGCCTGAGGTTGAAATCCTTTCCTTACCATAGGGTATAGGTAAAGATAAAACCCTAGAAAGGAGGGTAACATGTATAAAAGAATTGCAATAGGAATTTCTAGTATAGCTCTTTCACTAGCTCTTATAGTATCTGGACTGATTTTGCAATCGCCTTCAATAGCATTTGCACAAAACGTTATAGTAGATAGTGATAGTGAAGGCTTAGTTGTAATACCTCTAGGTGGTAAGTTCTTTGAACTAAGCACTATGGGGCCTGGAGATATGCCAGATGATTTAAAAACAGTAGATGAAGATGCTTTGAAAGGCTTGATAACAGTAACTAATAGTTATACTGAGCCATATGAAGTATTCTTAAGTGCAAAGAGAACTTCTCCTATCCCAGAAGGAGCAGATTTATACGATATGCTGATGTTAGAAGTTAAGTTTAGAGGCGGAACTCTAAATGAAAAAACTGAATTAATGAAAGGTTTTGCAACATCAGAGATTAGTCTAGGAACCTTTGCTCCTGGGGATACACAAAATATTGAGCTTGGAGTATCTTTACCTGGAGAAGAGGTGGGAAATGAATATCAAGGAACTAGTGTAGATGTATTGTGGACATTTAGAGCAGTAGTACCTGAACCTGGGCCGGGACCAGGGCCGGGGCCAGGACCAGATGATGACGATGATGATGAAGATGAGCCAGAGGATGTTCCAGAAGAACCAGTACCTCTAGCAGTAGTAGAACCAGTACCTGAGGAAATTATTCCTGAGGAAATAGTTCCACTAGCAGTTCCAGAAGTTGAGGAAGCTATTGAGGAAGAACCAGTTCCACTAGCAATTCCTAAGCTACCTAGAACAGGAGGAATGGCACCAATATTCTTCTATAGTGCTGGAGCAGTATTACTTGGAGCAGGAGTTGTTATATTAAGAAGAAAAGATGATGATGACGAGAAATAAAAGTAAAATATAAAATTAACTAATGCGCCTTCTCTTGAAGGCGTATTTTTTTAGTAGTATTATAGATAAAAGGCTGTTAATGTATACAATATTAATTTAGCAAAGGGGATGTAAAGATGTCAGTAATACCTACTAGAACACAAGCATGGGAGCTACTTAATGAATACAATCAAACAGAATATCTTATAAAGCATGCACTTGAAGTAGAAGGAGTAATGAGATATTTTGCCAATTTATTAGGAGAAGAGGACATAGATAGATGGGCACTTGTGGGACTTCTTCATGATTTAGACTATGAAAAATATCCAGATGAGCACTGTATCAAAGTTCAAGAAATACTTAGAGAAAGAGATGTAGATGAATCTATTATTAAATCAATAGTGAGTCATGGCTATGGACTGGTTGCTGATATAAAGCCAGAGCATCAGATGGAAAAAGTGTTATTTTGCATAGATGAGCTATGTGGACTTATCCACGCAGCAGCAATTATGAGACCTTCTAAGAGCGTTATGGATATGGAGGTTAAATCAGTACGTAAAAAGTTTAAATCTCCTAGCTTCGCAGCTGGAGTATCCAGAGAAGTAATCCAGCAAGGGCTAGACATGTTAGGCTGGGAACTAGACTATGCTATAGAGCATACGATACTAGGAATGAGAGAAGTAGCTGAGGAAATTGGATTAAAATAGAATAATGATTCAAAAAAGTGAAAACTCCGGTAGGGCAACCGGAGTTTTCTGTTTGAGGGTCAAAATCTATCATATCTTAGGAGTATGATGATACATTTTTTCTTACAACTATATTCTAGCAAAGTATATTCTTTTCATAGTTACAAAATACTTACATAAGATTTACAAAACTGTAATTGAATTTAACTTTTTTGAAATAGTATAAATATACAATATATGTTAATCTTTTAATTAAGTGATTTCTATCTATCACTTAATTAATCTAATTTGGAGGGGAATATGGGAATAGAAGACATTTTAAAATTTGCAGTACCAGGAGTAGGAATATTACTTTTAATAATTATTATTGTAGTGGGATATGTAAAGGCATCACCTGATGAAGCGGTTATTATTTCTGGTGTAAAGCGTACACCTAGAATAATAAGAGGAAGAGCATCAGTTATGATTCCTTTTTTTGAAAGAAAAGATAGACTTACATTAAAAGTTATAAAAATCGATGTAAAAACTAAAGAATCTGTACCTACCCAGGAATTTATAAACGTAAATGTAGATGCAGTAGTAACTGTAAAAATAAGCTCTGATGAAGATTTGCTTCCAATAGCTGCTCAAAACTTTTTAAATAAAGATGAAGCATATATCCAAGCTATAGTAGGAGAGGTATTGGAGGGTAATGTCAGAGAAATAGTTGGAACTATGACTCTTGAGAACATGATTTCTAATAGACAGGAATTTGCTCTTAAGGTACAGCAAAATGCAGTACCTGATATGCAAAAAATGGGAATAGAAATAGTGTCGTTTAATGTACAAAACTTCTCAGACAAAAGTGGTATCATTGAAGACCTTGGTATAGATAACACTATGAAAATCAAGAAAGTAGCGGCAATTTCTAAGGCTGATGCTGAAAGAGATATCCAAATTGCTCAATCCAGAGCAGATAAGGAATCTAATGATGCTCGTATAGATGCTGAAAGAGAAATAGCAGTCAGAAATAACGAGCTAGCTATGAGAAAAGCTGATCTTAAAAAAGCTGAGGATACAAAAAAGGCAGAAGCTGATGCAGCTTATGAAATTCAAAAAGAGGAACAACGTAAAACTATAGAAATAACTACTGCAAATGCTAACTTAGCAAGACAAGAAAAGGAAATAGTAATAAAAGAAAGAGATGTCCAAATCAAAGAGAGAACCCTAGAAGCTGAAATCAAGAAAAAAGCAGAGGCTGATAAATTCGCCAGACAGCAACAGGCAGAGGCAGAGCTATTTGAGAGACAGAAAAAAGCAGAAGCAGATAAGTTTGAAGAAATAGCAAAGGCAGAGGCATTAAAAGCAAAAGCAGAAGCTGAAAGAATAGCTAAAGAGGAAGAAGCTATGGGGGTTAGAGCCTTTATGCTAGCAGAGGCAGAAGGTATCAGAGCTAAAGCTCTAGCAGAAGCCGAAGGTATAGAGAAAAAAGCAATAGCAATGGAAAAAATGAAAGAAGCTGCAATACTAGAAATGTACTTTAACGTACTTCCTGATATAGCTAAAAATGTAGCTGAACCATTAACTAACATTGATAAGATAACTATGTATGGTGAAGGCAACTCAGCAAAAATGGTAAAAGATATCATTAATTCAACTACTCAGATATCAGAAGGATTAACAGAAGGACTAGGAATAGATATGAAAGCATTAATTTCTGGGATAGTAGGTGGCAAGATGGTGATGAACCATGAGAAAGCTGAACCAAAGGAAATAAATGAGGTTAAAAACATTATAGAAACTAATAAAACAGACAATATAACACCAACTGAATAAAAATTTTATTGCCTAATGTAATACTCAGATGAAAGTCTTTTTCTGGGAAAATATACGTTACTGGAGAATAAAAAAAGAGTGCCACTATATATTGATAATTTGAAATCAACATATTTTAGCACTCTTTAGTTTTTTAATAACTTAAATATTAGATTTTACTTATTCTAGTTGCATTAAGAACTGCAATAACCGCAACTCCTACATCAGCAAATACAGCCTCCCACATATTAGCCATTCCAAAGGCTCCAAGAATTAGGACTAGTCCTTTGATGCCTAGTGAGAAGTAGATGTTTTGCCATACTACTTTGTTTGTGAACTTGGCTATTTTTATAGCTTCTGCGATTTTTGAAGGCTCGTCTGTCATGATTACTACATCAGCTGATTCTATGGCTGCGTCACTTCCTAGGCTTCCCATAGCAATTCCAATATCTGCTCTTGCAAGCACTGGAGCATCGTTGATTCCATCTCCTGTGAAAATAACCTTGCCTTTTGGACTAGCCATTTTCATCAGCTCTTCAAAAGCAGCTACTTTTTGATCTGGAAGAAGGTCGTATTTTACATTATCGATTCCTATTTTTTCTGCAATATCTAGAGCTGTTTTTTCATTATCTCCAGTTAGCATAGCTATAGAATGTATACCTACGGATTTTAATTTTTGCATAGCTAGCTTTGAGTCTTCTTTTATTTTGTCATAGATAGATATACTACCAGCGTAGATTCCATCAACTGAGAGATGAACTATGGTTCCAAATTTATCATTTATATAATCAATTTTTTCTTCTTGCATCAATTTTTCATTTCCAGCAAGCACTTTTTTCCCATCTATTACAGCTCTTACACCGTAACCAGGAAGATTTTCATAGCTTTGGATTCTGTCGTAATCTATAGGCGTATTATAGGCTTTGAGTATAGATACACCTATAGGATGAGATGAATGACTCTCTGCATAGGCAGCGAGCTCTAGTAGCTCATTATCATTCATTCCGTGCATCGGAGTGATTTCCTGTACTTTAAATATTCCCTCTGTAAGTGTTCCAGTTTTATCAAATACTGCTATTTCTGCATTTTTTAAAGCTTCTAGATAGTTTCCCCCTTTAATTAATATTCCATGCTTAGAAGCAGCTCCTATACCTCCGAAAAAACCTAGAGGGATTGACACTACTAATGCACAAGGGCAAGATACAACTAGAAATATCAAGGCACGGTATAGCCACTCGCTAAAATTAAATCCTGTAAAAAATGGAGGGATAATAGCTAGTGCTAGTGCAAAGAAAACAACAGCAGGAGTATAGTATCTGGAAAATTTAGTAATAAATTTCTCGGTTGGAGCTTTTTTAGCTGAAGCATTTTCTACTAGCTCTAGAATCTTATTTACTGTAGATTCTCCAAAGGTTTTTTCTACCTTCATTTCTATTGCGTGAGTTTTGTTTATAAAGCCAGATAATACAGTATCGCCCTTATTTACGATTCTAGGAACGGATTCTCCTGTTAAGTTAGAAGTATCCATCTGAGTGGACTCACTTAGAAGAGTTCCGTCTAGAGGCACTTTTTCTCCAGGCTTTACAAGTATTATATCTCCTATATTTACAGCCTCAGGCTTTACTATTTCAAAATTATTATCAACTTTTAGATTTGCATAGTCAGGCTTTATGTTCATAAGAGCTTTTATGGATTTTCTGGAACGATTTACAGCCATATCCTGGAATAACTCTCCTACGTTGTAAAACAGCATTACTGCTACGGCCTCTGGATATTCACCTATAGCAAAAGCTCCTAGTGTTGCAATTGACATTAAGAAGTTCTCATCAAAAACCTCTCCTCTAAGGATATTTTTAAATGCTGATAAGAGGACATCTTTTCCTATGATGATATAAGCTATTATAAATATTGCTAGCTTAATCATGTCACTGCCTTTATACATAATTCCAAAAGCATAAATAGCAATGGTTATACCTATTATAAGCGTTTCCTTTTTGTGATCTGCAAGAGAATGAGAAACATTAATATCAGCATGACCATGAGAATGCGAATGACCGTGAGAGTGGTCTTCATCGTGGGAGTGATTATGTCCGTCGCAGTCACAGCTATCATTTTCTTTTTTATTAACAGGCACACTAGATGCAAGCCCAAGGCTCATTGGTTCTTTGTCAGTAAGATAGGCTTTTGGCTCTATCTGTGTGCAAAGCTTATTTAGTTTTTCAAATACTGTATTTTTATCTGAGTCTTTTTTAAATTTTACGTTTATCTTTGCACTTGCGTAGTTTACGTGTATTTCTTCAATTTCAGCAAGCTTTGATGCTTTTTCTTCGAGTTTCTGTGAGCAATTAGCACACATCATTCCATTGATATATAGCGTTAGTTCCATCATTATCACCTCTCAAGTATATGGGCATAACCCATGTTAAATATTGTCTGTACATGTTCGTCATCTAGGGAGTAATATACTACCTTGCCGTCTTTACGATATTTTACTAGTCTAGCTTGCTTTAGGACTCTTAGCTGATGCGAAATCGCTGATTGAGTCATACCTAGTAGAGCGGCTATATCGCATACGCAAAGTTCTGATTGAAATAGAACATAAATAATTTTAATTCTAGTAGTATCGCCAAAGACTTTGAAAAATTCTGCTAAATCATAGAGATTTTCATCCTTTGGCATTTTGCTTTTTATATCATTGACTGTATCCTCGTGGATAGTGTCACAGCTACATTTGGGAGCATCTTTTGCCACTAGCTTCACCTCTTTTATATTTGTTCATATGAGCAAATATTCATATGTTAATTATATATTAATCCTGATTTGAGCTTTTGACAAGAGTTATTTATTAAATTTTAGAAGTTTTAGGTATATTATTTTTTGGAGAGGATTATTATGATATAATAGAGTAAATTTATATGAAAAACAGGAGGGCAATATGAGTCAAAATCCAATAGTAACAATGAAAATAGAAGATAGAGGAGAGGTAAAAATCGAGCTTTATCCACATATAGCACCAAATACTGTAAACAACTTTATTTCTCTAGTAAAAAAAGGTTTTTATGATGGACTTATATTTCACAGAGTGATTCAAGGCTTTATGATACAAGGAGGAGACCCAAAAGGAAATGGTACTGGAGGGCCAGGCTACGGCATCAAGGGCGAATTTAGCAAAAATGGTCATGTAAACAATCTTTCTCATGAGCCAGGAGTTATTTCTATGGCGAGATCGGCGCATCCAGATTCTGCTGGGTCACAGTTTTTCCTTATGACTTCAGTAAGTCCTCATCTAGATGGATCATATGCTGGATTTGGAAGAGTAGTAGAAGGAATGGATATAGTAGAAGCTCTAGAAAAAGTTAAAACTAATTTTTCTGACAAGCCACTAGAAGATATACTTATAGAGTCAGTTACAGTGGATACTTTTGGAGTAGAATATCCAGAGCCTATAACTCAGTAGTAAAAAGTTATAGATATAATTTAGAGATTAAATAATAGTATATTCATATAATTTTAATCAAAATACCAAGAAACCCTAATTTCTTGGTATTTTATATTCTCTAGAAATTATTTGATATTTTTAAATCAGGTATTTCCAACTAACAGTAATGATTCAATTGATTAGGAAATTACATAATTGGAATTTTCTGATTTTTTTAGAATAAAATGTTTAATATAATTATATTTAGGTATATATGAAATAAGAAGTTCAGGTGTAAAGAATTAGGATAGATAATCCTAATAGAGTATTATACCAGTCATTCCCACCGAAAGTGCAGCGAATGACAATCAAAGTAAGAACTTAAGCAACAACCAAAGAATGTTTGTTTAATCAGTCTATAGGCTAAGTCCTATACGAAACGATTAAACCCCAGAAAGTTGAGTAACAAATAGGTTATAAAAGTTAATGCAACTTTTAGGAGGTAATAGCATCGAAAAAGCATCTATTTTTTTACAACTGAATATTTTAACTAGGAATTACACCTTAATTTCTTAAAAAATGAGATACTTGGAGTCGGGACTGGTATCTCATTTTAGTTTGAAAAGAATAAAATTTCAAAAAAATATATTTTTATGCCGATATGAACTGACCCCTAAATGCGAGAGCTAGAATTCTAACATTTAGGGGTCAGTATTTTGATATTTAAATTATATTTTAGTGCTATTGTAGTTATTCTTTATTTGAAAGTCTTATTATATTTACTCTTTATTTGAATTAGATAAATAGGTTGAGCCCAGAATCCTCAGTTTCAGCTAAATATGATGCAACACCAGCTATTTCAACTCCATCAATTAGCTCTTCTTGCTTGATTCCCATGATATCCATACTCATAGCGCAAGCTACTAGCTTTACACCCATTTTTTGTGCATTAGCGATTAATGTTTCTACATCGTCTACATTTTTCTTTTTCATTACATAGTTTATCATTTTTGAACCCATGCCGCCCATGTTCATGTTTGAAAGCTTAAGCTTTTTAGCGCCTTCTGGCATCATTTTAGAAAACATGTTCTCTAGAGCATCCTTTTCTACTTTAACTCCAGGCTTTCTAAGGACGTTTAATCCCCAGAAGGTAAAGAACATAGTTACTTCTTTGCCCATTGAGGCAGCTCCTGTTGCTATGATAAATGAAGCCATAGCTTTATCGAGGTCTCCACTAAATACTACCATTGTTGCGCCATTTTTTTCCTTTACTACTGGAGCATTAGTCGCCCCCAAAGCTGGGGCTACTCTGGGTGTATCAGTTCCTTTTCTAAGAAGGGTTCTGAAATGAGTCTTGTCAAATTCTGATGAAATTAATGTGTTACCTGTTTTTTTACACCATGCAGAAATATCCTTGCTAAAGCCAGGATCAGTTGCTAGAACTTCTAACATCTGTCCATTTTCCATAGTACTAACAGCTGCATAGACCTGAGCTATAGGACCAGGACACTGAAGACCTCTAGCATCTACAGTTAAATCTGGGCTAGTACTTCCAGTAAAAGAATCTATATTATGATCTGCTATATGCATCTCGCCAGCATCATCCACATATGCACAGCCAGCAGCTTCTGGAGCGCCATATACATCAGAATAAGTCTTGTATCCGCCATCTAGGTTCTTAACATTATATCCGTGCTGTTTTAAGATTCTAGCAGCAAGATATCCTCTAAGACCTACTTGACAAGATACATAGAGTTCTTTGTCTTTTGGAATTTCATCTAGTCTTTCTCTTATTTCATGAAGAGGAATGTTTATTGAGCCTTCTATAAAGCCCATTTCTCTTTCCATAGGCTCTCTTACATCTATTAACAAGCCACCATCAGCGATTAGCTTATCGATTTCATTATAATATACTACATCTACTAGACCATCTAAAATATTGCTAGCTACATAACCAGCCATGTTTACAGGGTCCTTAGCAGAAGAATATGGAGGTGCGTAGGCAAGCTCTAGGTTGGTTATATCTCTTACGGTCAAATTACCTTTTATAGCAGTAGCGATTACATCTATTCTCTTATCAACGCCATCGTAGCCTATGCCTTGAGCTCCTAGAATTTTACCACTAGGTACTTCGAATATCAGCTTAAGTGATATAGGAAAAGCTCCTGGATAGTATCCAGCATGTGAGCCTGGGTGAATATGAATAGTCTTGTAGTTGGTTTTGCCAAGCCTAGCTAGGGCTTTTTCATTATGCCCAGTTGAGGCTGCAGTTAAATCAAATACTTTTGCAATAGAAGTTCCAAGAGTTCCAGGATACTTTGAATCAATGCCGCAGATTCTATCAGCAACTATTCTTCCTTGTTTGTTTGCTGGCCATGCAAGTGGCACCATAGCAGGTTCATTGTATATATAATCAATAGTTTCTATCGCATCACCGATAGCGTAGATATTAGGATCTGAGGTCATCATATTTTGGTCTACTTTTATATGACCTCTTTCACCTAGCTCTAAGCCCGAGGATTTTGCTAGCTCATTTTCAGGGCGTACACCTATCGATAGTATAGTAAGCTCTGTGTCTAGGACTTTTCCGCTGTTTAGACCGATTTTTGTTCCTTTTTGGTCGAAGTAAGATACTCCATCGGATAAAATAAGCTCAACACCCATATCAGTTACATGCTTATGAAGAATGCTTACCATTTCACTATCAAATGGAGCCATGATTTGGTCTGCCATTTCTACTAATGTAACTTTGATTCCTCTATGCACTAAATTTTCAGCCATCTCTACGCCGATAAAGCCTCCACCGATTACTACAGCTGATTTTGGTTTTTTATTATCAACATGAGCTTTGATTGCATCTGTATCTGGAATATTTCTTAGAGTAAATACATTATCAGCTTCATCAAGACCCTTGATAGGAGGCTTGATAGGATTTGCTCCAGGAGATAATACAAGTACGTCGTATCTTTCTTCGTAAGTAGTTCCAAGCTTAAGATTTTTTACTGTTACAGTTTTTTTCTCTCTGTTTATAGCAGTTACTTCACTTAAGTTTCTAATATCCATATTGAATCTTTCAGACATTCCATCTACAGTCTGTACTAGAAGAGCATCTCTTTGAGGGATAATTTCTCCTATATAGTATGGAAGACCACAGTTGGCAAAAGATATATACTCGCCTCTTTCAAACATTACTATCTGTGATTCTTCATCAAGTCTTCTAAGCCTTGCTGCTGTAGTAGCTCCTCCAGCAACCCCACCAACTATCAATATTTTTTTCATAATAACCTCCATTTAATTTAATTATTTACATATTCGAATAAGACGATTAATTTGGTATAGATTTATTATTATTTACATTGGAATTATTTCCAATATTTAGCAGTTTAAACTAAAAAATACATTCTACAAGCTTTTTTATTCTTGAGTCTGAAATCTCATAAATAATCTCTGTGCCTTTTCTTTCTCCTTTTATGATTCCAGCTGATTTTAGCTTAGATACATGTTGAGATACAGTTGATTGAGGCAGGTTAAGGCAGCTGTGCATATTACTTACATTACAAGGACCATTGCCAATAAGTCCTCTTACTATGCATAGCCTTACCGGATGGGCTAGTGCTTTTAACAGCTCCGAGGTTTCTTCCAGTTGTTTAAAATCCATATCAAAATTGTTCATTTGCTCCTCCTGTATTTCGTTATATTCTAATATTACGATATATAAATGTGGTTGTCAATAATTAGTCAAAAATATTTTTTAAAATTTCTCCCCATAGCCTAATAATTATACTAAAATAGATATAATTGTAGTACTATTATAAGAGGAACACTTATTTTTCTAGTAGTTATGGACTAACAGTTATGTAGTCATTAGGCAAATTGCTACAATAATACAGATGCTTTAATACAACGAATATATTGCTCTATTGATAATGAGAAAATGTATAATCTCTATAATATAAAAAAGCTAAAGGAGGATTTTATAATGAAATATATCGATTTAAGAAGTGATACTGTTACTGAGCCTACACAAAGAATGAGAGAGGCTATGATGGACGCAATAGTTGGGGATGATGTTTATGAAGACGATCCGACTATGAAGGAGCTAGAAGAGTACGCAGCTAATTTAGTAGGCAAAGAGGCTGCACTATTTGTGCCTAGTGGTACTTTTGCAAATCAATTGGCTATATTTACTTGGTGCAATAGAGGAGATGAAGTCATCCTTCCGCACGATTGTCATGTAGTTATGCATGAGGTGGGAGCTGCTTCAGTCATAGCTGGAGTACAGCTTAGAAGCATGCCAGCTATTAATGGACAAATGAATCCTCAAATGGTAAAAGAAGCTATAAGAGAAGATGATATCCACTATCCAGAGACTGGACTTATATGTATGGAAAACGCTTATTCAGATGGAACCGTGCTTCCGCTTGAGCATATGCAAGAAATTTATGCTATTGCAAAAGCTCATGATATTCCTGTGCATTTAGACGGAGCTAGAGTATTCAATGCCGCTACAGCTTTAAAAGTAGATGCAAAGGACATTCTTAGATATACTGATTCTGTTATGTTTTGTCTTTCAAAAGGTCTTTGTGCACCAGTAGGCTCAATTCTAGCAGGAAGCAAAGAATTTATTGCTAAAGCTAGAAAGAAAAGAAAGCTACTAGGTGGTGGAATGAGACAAGTTGGAATGCTAGGAGCGGCCGGTCTAATAGCTTTAAAGGAAATGAGATTAAGACTTATTGAAGATCACGATAATGCTAAATATTTAGCAGAGGAGCTAGATAAAATTCAAGGAATTGAAGTAATTAAGGACGCTCTTGATATAAACATGGTATTTTTTAAAATTACAGATGAAAGACTGGAAGCCCAGCTTACTGAGGAAAATTTCTTCAAAAATGGAATCAAAATCAATCCTGCTGAAGGTGGGCTTATGAGATTTGTTTGTCATTATTATATTAATAAATCGGATATAGATAAGGTTTTAGGGGTAATAAATGAGATGAGAAGATATTAATAAATCATCAGGAGGTCTGTTATGAAAAGAGCTTTATTCATTTATAATCCAATGTCAGGAAATAGACTTGTTCCAAGAGAACTAGACAGAATAATTGAAAAATTTCAAGAAAACGACATTTTCTTAGATATGTATAGAATAGCTGAAGATAACAGTAAAATAATAGAAGCTATGCATAGAAAAGATATAGATATGATTATAGGTGCAGGTGGCGATGGAACTATAGGAAACGTAGCTAACTGGATGATTAAAGAAGGTATAAAGCTCCCATACGGAACTCTTGGAACTGGAACCTGCAATAATTTTACTCATAATATAGATATCCCTGAGGATATGGAAAAAGCAATTGATATAATCTGCCAAGGACATAGCTATAGTGTTGATGTAGGTATAGTAAATTCAAAACACAGCTTCTTGTCGAGCTTAGCAGGAGGGATGTTTGTTGAGGCTTCTTTTAAAACAGAGCCAGAGCTAAAACAAAAGCTAGGGCCCTTTGCATATTATTTGAAAGCCTTAAGTGAGCTTGCAAACTTAAAATCTTATCCACTAGAAATAGATACTGGCACTGATATCTACAAAGAGAATGCTTATTTAGTTATGATACTAAATGGGACCCATGTAGGAAGCTTTAAAAGAGTATTTTCTGAAAGTCAGATTGATATTTCCGATGGACTTATGGAGATGCTAGTGCTTAGAGAAGGAAATCCTATAGAAATAGCAAACATGTTCCTTATGATGATGAGAGGAGAAGACTATCTAAAAAGTGATAGTGTGCTTCTTCTAAAGTCAGATTATTTTAAAATTAGCTCGACTGAAAAAGTAAATATGAGTATAGATGGAGAAAAAGGACCTATGCTTCCTATTGAAGTAGAAGTTAGAAAAAAAGCAATTGAGGTTTTTGTACCTTACACAAAACTTTGATTTACTTAGATAAAAGTATATCATATCATTTTTATAAAAATTATTTATGTTTTTTTATTTTATGGTATGATATACTTGTGGCTAGTATAATAGTCCTAAGTCGAATAGTAAGTTGGGATGAGGAAATGTATGGAGATTATCAACAATAGATACAGAATATTAGAGACAGAATATAGCAATAGAGTATTTTCATGCCATGTTGTAAAGAATATACTCTACCCAAATGAGGCATCGTTTAGAATTTTCATTGTAAAGCCACAAATGATGTCTAAACTTGCTATGCAAAAATTCATATCTGATTTTCTAGTCTATTCTAGTATCAAGCATCCCTATATTGTAAAAGGCGTGCACGTAGATATGGTGTTCTCTATCGATAGGAAACCTGTAGAGAGGACAAATTACTATTTTGTTGTTGAGAAGTTCGACTATAAGACATCATTTTTAGATTATTCATATGCTCAAACAGATTCAGATATTTTATTAGATAAATTTATAGATATACTGAGAGTATTTGAGCTTATGATAAGAAGAGGTTTTTATTATGATTTTGCTTCAACAGAGCATATTTATCTCGATGATAATAACAATATTAAAATAAAAGATTTTTTATTAACTCGAATTGAAAATGTAATTCTTTCATCTCACGAACAAAGAGCAGATTTAAAGTATAGGGCTCCAGAGCTTTATTCTGGAGAAAATACTACTATCTTATCTGTTATTTATGCTTTGGGAATGGTTCTAAAGAGTCTATTAAAAAATCCTTCATTTGAAGCAAAATTTGGAAATAAAATTAAGCCTGTTATCGACAAGATGACTGCATATAGATATTTAGAACGTTACACGTCTATCACTCAAATAATAGAGGATATAAATTTCTTCTGCGACAAGGGCTATGAGTTTCTTTTTGATGATAAAAATTATTATATAGATAGAAAACCTGGACTTGTAATTAGAGACTCAATTAAGAACTCTATTTTTAAAGGGGTAAATAACCTCGAAGCTGGAGACTATGGAGTACTTCTTTATGAGATAAAGGGAGATAGAAATACAGGAAAAACAAAAACCTTAAGACATATTAGAAAACAGCTTTCACTAAGAGGTGTAAATATTTTTGCTAGCTTTGATGAAGACAGGCCTATACTTAAATACAAAAGTATGCTTCCAGTTGTCAGCAAAATATTAGCTGAAAGAGGCTATGATATTATTAATAAATATGAAAAGGTAAAGGCATTTTTGAAAAGTGGAAGCTGTAAGAGGGATGATTACACTAGCTATTCACAAATTAATACCTTTATTAAAACTGCTATTGATGCCCAGATTACAGCGATAATAATAGATGATTTAAAGGAAATAGATGTTGATTCAATCGAAATTATAAAATATTTGATGTATGATAAAAAATTAAAGGAAAAGCTACTGATAATATATACATCGGAAGATAATATTCCTCTTGAAAAAACTGAAAGCTATAGGCTAAATAATCTTACTATAGATGAAACCACTCAACTAATAAAATCAATTTTATGTATAGATTACAATCCTATAGACATAGCAACTAGAATATATAAAGACACTATAGGAAATATCAAGCATGTAAAAAACATATTATTTGAGCTTATTGATCAGAAGATACTTGAGCTTGATAATACAGGGAAGTGGATTTTTAAGTCAGATAAATACGATGACCTTAAAATTTCGGAGGAATCTTTAGAAAGTCCGCAAAAATACTTAGAAGTACTTAATTATGTACAGCAAGAGGCTATAATCAATCTTTCTCTTTTCAAAAATCCATCAACTGCTGAAGACCTAGCTACAATGTATTCTTCAGATATAAAGTTTATTGATATAGTAGATAGTTTAATGGACTTGGTGAAAGCAAAAATTCTAATTACTCAGTTTAATGATGATGGATATTATTATGAGTTTGAGGATAGAGTGTTTAAGAAAAAAGTATATGACAGCATTCCTTCAGATGTAAAGCTTATAAAGCATAATCAGATGGCTCAAAATACTTTGAACATGAAAAAATCATTAAAGGGAAGGCGTCTTGATGAGCTGATTTATCATCTTAAGAAATCTAAAAGCTATAAAGAGGCTAGCGTATATGCTATAAAAAAGGCTGAAGAATATTATAAAGCTGGCTCTATTGTTGAGGCATTAGAAATGGATAAAGAAGCTATAGAACAAGCTGTTTTATCCAAAGACCATACAAGGCAGATAATAACTTATCAAAAGGCAGGAAATAGATGTCTGAAAGAAGGTATGCTTGCTAAAGGCAATGGTTATTTTAAGGATTCATTGATTATTGCAAAATCAATTAATAATTATAAAGTGATATTAATAACCTTAAATAAAATAGCTGATGTTTATATGCAGTTGAATGATTTTGCCTTGGCAAAAGCTACGCTAGACGAGATAGATAGAGCACTAAAAAGCTTTTCAAATACTAAAGCTCAGCTTGATTATTACATCTCTACGCTTTCGTATTTAGTGAGAATAGGTGAGTATGAAGCAGCAAAAAAATGGATAGAGTTATCAGAAAAGCTTTGCAATGGAAGATATAAGAAGCATTATGCATGGGTACTTTATTATAAAGGCATCATTTATCACGAAGAGGGCTACTCAACTGAAGAATTGATAGCTCTTCATGAAAAAATACTGGATTTATTCATTCATGCTGGCGATAAGATGGGAATAGCTCAGACCTATAATAGTTTTGGTTTTATCTACTCCGAATATTTACTTGATAATCAAAATGCTATGCATTATTTCAAGCTGATGAAGGATTTTGCTGAAGCAAATAAGCTTATGCCTCAGGTTGCTATTTCAAATTTTAATTTAGGGGAAGCAGTTCTTAGAAACTTAAATTATGAAGATGCAATTGATTATTTTAATAAATCCATTGATGCATCGATTTCGCTAAAGAAAAAAGATTTAGTTTTCTATGCTTATATTTATATGGCCCATATTATGATTGAGATGTTTGATTTTTCAAATGCGGGTGTTTATATAAAGAAAGCTGAATATTTGTTTGATGAAAATATAAAGTACGATAGAGCCATTTTATTTTATCATGAAATTAAGGCATCTCTAAACATGTATGCTGGGAATAAATATATAGTAAGAAAACATGTTAAGGTAATTTCAGATTCAAAAATAAAACTAATGGGTTTCCAAGCAATTACTTCAAAAGCTCTAGCTTTATTTGCAAATCTAGATAAACTAGAATCGAGCGAAGATGCAGAAAGAACTCTTAGAGAGATATTTGAAGTTACGAAAGAGCTCTCAAGATACCCATATTCTATAAAAAGATTTTTAGATATAGGTCTTATAGCAAAATACTTTTCTAAGTCAGAGCTTATAAACGAAATTTATGGATGGGTTCTAGAAAATGTAGATATAAAAGAAAGCATTAGAGCAAGAAATATAAGAGATTATATGAAATATTATATTGTTTCAACTGGGGAAAGAACTGATTATATGGAAATGCTTGCAGTTAATTTAAATCCAAGCTTTGACATGAGACTGTTATTTCAAGTTAATCTTATTTTAAGTGAGGATTATATCAAGAATAAGCATTATTTCATAGGAGTAAGTTATCTGGTTGAAAACTATATTAAGTTAAAGGATAAAATTTATAGCTTTAATAAAGAAATGAACTTAGAAAATTTATTGGGGAGCATGCTCTCAAGCATTATATCTAGGATTTTGTCAATCGAAGATTTAAATTTATCTGAGTTTGAAAAAATTGATGCATATAATCCAAATGTAGAATCTATAAAGCCTATGATTGATGAAAATGCAATTTTAAAAGGATTGCTAAAAGATAAGACATTTATAGAACAAGCTAAAGAACATCTGAACTGGGATAGAGATGAGCTGAGTACAGATTCTATAATAGAGAATCTTAAATACTCGAATATCGGGAATATAGAATTTTTATTAAAGCAACTTATGACTATTACTTGGGCACAAACTGGAGGTATTTATCTAAGACAGGATAAAGAAATAAACTGTATCTCAAGCGTAAATGACATAAGAGATACTCAAGAGCTAGAAATGATTTTTAATCAAGTGGATGTAGTCCAAGACAAGCTTATAGTATCGGAATTTGTACAAAATAGCGATTCTATTTTCAAAAGCCTTCTTCCATCCCATTCTAAAGGCTTTATGTGTATACCTATATACACGGACAATCTACAGTTAAATGACAGAAGGCTTACAAGAAATAATATAATTGGATATGTTTATTTAGAATCAAAAATGGTGTTAAATAGCTTTACTGAAGAGTCTTATGTGGAAATAGGAAAGTTTATTAATTTACTTTCTGCTTTTATAGACAATTATAATCTTTCGCTCAAATATTCAATTGATAAGCTAACTCAAGCTTATAATAGACAATATTTTGATATTTTTATTAAAAATGAACTTGAAAGTGCTCAAGGACAAAAATCCATGTTTTCTTTAGTGATTATGGATATTGATTTTTTCAAATCTGTAAATGATACCTTTGGCCACAGTTTTGGAGATGTCACATTAAAAAGGTTTTCGAAAATAGTTCAAGGCTCCATTAGAAGCTCTGATTTATTTGCGAGATACGGAGGAGAAGAGTTTGTACTCGTTTTAAAACACACAAGTACTGTAGAAGCTTATAGCATAGCGGACAGAATCAGAGAAAAAATATATAATGAGTTAAAGGATTTTGAAGGAAAGCCTATAACTGTAAGTATGGGTATATCCACATATCCAGAGCATGGAGTATGGGAAGAAGAACTTATAAATAAAGCTGATATTGCTCTATATAAAGCAAAGGATTCAGGGCGTAATAAAGTTTGTATTTGGGATAATACTTTGAATAACTCTGAGATTTTTGACAGGAAAAAGGAAAATATAATTGCATCTATATTTGGAGAAAATCATCAGCGCTCAAACCTGTTTGTTAACTCAATTAATCTAATGAAAACAAGCGATGGCGATACAGAAGTGTTTGATAAATACATTCTAGATGTTATCAAGTATTTTGAGGCAGAAAAGCTATTTATAATTAAATATGAGGATTCTGAAATAGAATCATTAATTAAAGGAACCTCGCAAGGAACATTTGTAATCAAACATGGTTTTGATAACCAAATAAATCTCAATATTGTCAAAACCTGTTATGATGAAGAAAAAAGCCTTTATTTGACGGATTGGGAGCAGGTTTCCAAACTGGATGAGCTTACTGGTATGCCAGAATGGGATAGTGTATTATCTACGCCGATAATTCATAAAGGTAAGAAAAAAGGTGTACTTTATATGTGCGCTCCGGTTAGATTCAAGGAGTTTAGTATCGTAGATAGCTCAGTTGCACAAATCATTGCTCCGATAATAGGAGATTTTATGTAGGGAATTATTTCTCCTATTATCGATTAATTATTCACTTATATCATTTAATCTGATATCATAATATGTATATAGAACTCAAATCTTGATATGGATATAGGAGTGTTGCTTGTGCTGAATATTGTAACATCTGATCAAAGACATTATGTAGATAGGGACTGGCTTAAGGGATATCTAACCTTCTCCTTTCAAGATTATTATGATGAGGAAAACAATGATTTTGGCAATCTTTTGGTTTTCAATGAAGAGGTATTAAGCCCTGGGAAAGGCTTCAATATGCATCCGACTCATTATATGGAAGTCATAACTTATGTTTTAGATGGAGAGCTAGCCCACTTCGACAATGTATCAAATGAAACGACACATATTAGCACTGGAGAGTTTCAAATACTTCATGCAGGTGATGGTATAGAGCATAGCGAGAAAAATGCATCAAAAGAATATCCATTAAAGTTTTTACAATTTTGGTTCTCTCCAAATAGTTATGAAAACAAAGCTGGATATGATAAACTGAGGATTGATAAAGATAAAGCCACAAATTGCTTATATAAGATTTTTGGCAAGGATGATGGACTTTGCCATATAAGACAAGATGTGAACTTTTATCTCAGTGTACTAGATAATGGAAAACCACTGGAATATAATCCTTCTGAAGGTAGAAAAACCTTTATTTTTCTATTGGATGGGAAACTAGACATAAACAGACATATATTAAACAGCAAGGATTCAGCTAGAACTAAAGATTCTGAAAGCCTTTTAATAAATGCTTTGGAAAAAAGTGAATTCTTTCTTATTGATATTAACTAGGCAGCCAGTGGCTGCTTAGTTTTTTTCATTAGGGATTATTTAACTTCATATATGATATAAAATTAGTGCAATATTTTTTGTTATATTGTAACATAATCTGTAGAAGATAAAAAAAGAAAGGACTAAACTAGTTTATCTGTTTAGAAATAACGAAATATGACATCGACTAAAACAAAATTTGACAAAACATTTTTTAAAACCATGCTGGCCATAGCTATACCGATATCCATTCAAAATCTTATCAGTTCTTCTCTTAACATGATAGATATATTGATGATAGGCAGAGTAAGTGAAAATGCTCTTGCCGCTGTAGGAATGGCAAATCAGCTGTTCTTTTTCTTTATGCTAATTTCCTTTGGTATTTGCTCAGGCGCTGGTATTTTTATTTCTCAATATTGGGGTAAAAAAGATATAACTAAAATAAAATCCACACTAGGATTTGCCATCATAGCAGTGGCTATTATTGGGCTTATATTTTCATTTGTAGCTATAGTGCTTCCTAAATATATCATGATGGTATTTGATGCCAAGGGTGAAGTTATGGAGCTTGGGGTATCATATCTAAGAATAATAGGTATTAGTTATGTAGTTACGGCAATAAGCTTTGCATATGGATTTTCTTGCAGAAGTGTCCAAAAAGCAAATATGCCTATGATAGTAAGTTCAATATCTTTATTAATTAATACTGGACTTAACTATTTGCTTATATTTGGTAAATTCGGATTTCCTGAGATGGGAGTTAGCGGAGCTGCGTTAGCTACAACAATTGCAAGATTTACAGAGTTATTTTTAATGATACTAATAATATATAGAGATAAAACCCATCCTCTTGCTGCTAATATTAAAGAACTGATGGCATTTGATAAGGATTTTCTGAAAAAATACTACGTTACGGCAACTCCTGTTATTATAAATGAAATGATGTGGTCGCTTGGAACTATAATGTATTCTGTTGCTTATTCTAGGGTAGGAACTACAGCTATTGCAGCAGTTCAAGTTGCAAATACAGTTTCGAATATATTTATGGTAGGCTCAATGGGTGTAGGAAATGCTTGCGCAGTTATGCTTGGAAGTGAACTGGGAGCAGGAAGAGATGAAATAGCAATTCAGTATGCTAAGAGATTTTGTGTGATTACTTTTTCTATAGGAGCAGGAGTGGGATTACTTTTATATACGAGTATTCCTTTAGTAAATACATGGTTTGGTGTTACACCTAATTTAGAACAAAGCGTTAGAAATATTTTGCTAGTAAAATGCTTTTTCTCTCCATTTGTTACTTTTAATACAGCTTTGATTATAGGTATTTTACGAAGTGGTGGAGATACAAAATATGCCTTGTTTTTAGAAATGGGTGGAGTGTGGTTTATAGGCGTGCCGATGGCTTTTTTAGGGGCTCTTTGGTTTAAGCTTCCGATTCATTTTATAGTGCTTATGGTTAGTTTTGAAGAGTTTTTTAAAACTATAGTAGGACTTCCGAGGGTTCTTTCAAACAAATGGGCTAAAAATCTAGTAGATGATACAGCTTTAGCTTAAATAATAAATAAAAACTTTATTTTATCAAAGAAAGGGTGAGAGATATTATGAAGGTATTATTTACTTATGATTATGGAAAAGAAAAAATGGATAGTATCAGAGCTTTAGGTTATGAAGTTGAGATTATTGATGAAGGCAGATTTACTCCTGAGCAGGTGCCTTATGATGCCGAGGTTATGTGTTGCTATAATCCTTTTGATAGATTAGACATAACGAAATTTCCAAATCTTAAGCTGATTCAGCTATCTAGCATAGGTTTTGATTTCATACCAAAAGAGGATATCATAAATAAATCTATCATCTTGTCAAACAACAGAGGTGGATATTCCATACCTATGGGCGAATGGATAGTTATGAACCTTCTTATGCTTTCAAGAAAAGCTGTAAAGTTTTGGGATAATAAAAAAGAAAAGAAATGGAAGCTAGATTCTAAACTCATAGAGCTATATGGAAAGACAGTTACCTTTCTAGGGACAGGAACTATATCGAGTGAAGCAGCAAAAAGGCTTCAAGGATTTGAAATGAATGTAGTAGGAGTAAATACAAAAGGAACTGACACGCTTTATTTTGACAAGGTGTATCCTCTAGGCGAAGTTAAAACAGCTATTGAGCAAGCAGATTATCTTGTAATGGTACTTCCTTTTACTGAAATGACTAATCATTTTCTAGATAAAGAGAAGCTTTCATGGATGAAGAATACTGCTATGTTAATCAATGTTTCAAGAGGAAATGTCATAGATGAAGTAGCTCTTACTGAGGCGCTAAAATCTAAAACTCTAGCTGGAGCTGCCTTGGATGTTTTTGAAGAGGAGCCTCTAAGCGCTGACAGTGAGCTTTGGGAGATGGAGAACGTATTTATTTCACCTCATAATTCATGGATATCAGAGCAAAGAGATAATAGAAGATTTAATTTGATTTATGAAAATTTAAAAGCTTATATTAAAAATAAACAGTTAAAAAATGTAGTAGATATAAAGAGGGGTTACTAAATTAATTATTAAAAATAATTGGGGTGATTAGTTGTCGGAGATAAGAATTGATCCTATAACAGGAAGACATGTAATTTTTGCTGTAGAAAGAGATTTAAGGCCAACTGACTTATGGAATTTAGCTAAAGAAGTTAATCCTATGTCAGAACTTGACTATGTGCAAAAATGTCCTTTTTGCAAGGGCAATGAATCAGCTACACCAGAGGAAATATTAAAGGTTCCAGATAGTGAAGATTGGAAGATAAGGGTATTTCCAAACAAATTTCCAGCCATAAAAAGCATGGATGATGAAAATATGCAAAGCTCAAAGCCACACTCAATATATGAAAAATACAGTGGTATAGGCACTCATGAGGTTATAGTTGAGTCGCCTTTTCATAATACGAATTACTTTACCATGAACCTAGAGGATTTTACAATATTTATTGAGGCGATGGTTTTAAGATATAAGGCTATAATTAGCAATAAGGATATAGAATATGTGAGCTTTTTCAAAAATCATCAAAAATTAGCTGGGGCGTCCTTGTTTCATCCTCATAGTCAACTTATTGGGCTAAATTCTGTTCCAGATTTTGTAAAATATGAGGTAGAAGGCTCCAAAACATTTTTTGACAAAACTCACTCTTGCCCTTATTGCCATATACTAGAGCTTGAGCTCAGCAAAAAGGAAAGGTTAGTATATGAAAATGAGCACTTTGCAGTTATTTGTCCATTTGCCCCTAAGTATAAGTACGAAACTTGGATACTTCCAAAAAAACACCTTCCTTATTTTGAAACGGAAGATAATATAGATGAATTGGCAAAAGCTCTTTACTTTTGCTTTAAAGCCATGTATATAGAGCTTGGAGATTTTCCTTTCAATATGTTTTTGCATGCACTTCCAAAAACTATGAAATCTGGAGAAATATACTATCACTATCATTTCGAAATAAACCCTAGACTTTCTGGAAATGCAGGCTTTGAACTTGGTACAGGAATTTATATTAACAGTATATATCCAGAGGAAGCTGCAAAGAAGCTAAAGGAAGCTTTGGAAAAGGAAGAAAAATAAAATAGCAGAGGTGATATTCATGGCCGAATCTATAAATGAAAAAGACATTTATAATAAAATTAATGAGCTAAGAGAGCGCATTGAGCATCACAGCATACTTTATTATGTTCAGGATAGTCCGGAAATCTCTGATGCAGATTTTGATATGCTTATGAAGGAATTAATTGCTTTAGAAGAAAAATATCCAGAATATATTACTGAAGATTCACCCACTCAAAGAATAGGTGGAGAGGCTCTATCGAAATTTGACCAGGTACGCCACAGCGTTCAGATGATGTCGCTTTCAAATGCGTTTTCAAAGCAGGATTTACTAGATTTTGATTCAAGAGTAAGGCAAATGATACCAAAGCCTGAGTATGTTTTGGAATTTAAAATAGATGGACTGTCAGTTGCACTTACATATGAAAAAGGAAAGTTCAAAGTAGGAGCAACAAGAGGCGATGGAGTAGTCGGAGAGGATGTAACAAAAAATCTAAAGACAATTAAATCAATACCTATGAAGCTAAAGGAAGAAGTATCTTTAGTAGTAAGAGGAGAAGTCTATATTCCAAAGGAAAAATTTAAAGAGCTCAATTTACAACAAGAAGAAAATGGGCTAGCTTTATTTGCAAATCCTAGAAATGCAGCCGCAGGTTCGCTTAGGCAGCTCGATTCAAACATCACAGCTAAAAGACCACTTGATATATTTATATTTAATTTACAAGAAATAATAGATAAGGATATATATACTCATAGTGAAGCTTTAGAATATTTAAAAGCTCTTGGACTAAAAGTAAGTCCTATGAGAAATGTCTATTCCTCGATGGAAGCTGTCTGGGACGAAATATCAGTTTGGCATGACAAAAGGCATGAGCTTGATTTTGAGATAGACGGGATAGTTATAAAAGTAAATGATCTAGCTCAAAGAGCAATGCTTGGAGAGACAGCTAAAGCTCCTAGGTGGGCTATCGCTTATAAATTTCCAGCGGAAAGACAGCTCACTCAGATAGAAGATATAATCGTTCAAGTTGGAAGAACAGGTACTATTACGCCAACTGCAATTTTGACTCCTGTGAGGATTGCTGGCTCTACAGTTAGCAGAGCTACTCTTCATAACGAGGACTTTATAAAAGCCAAAGATATAAAGATAAAGGACTGGGCATATATTCAAAAGGCTGGAGATATTATCCCAGAGGTATATGAAGTTGATATAAGTAAAAGAACAGGTGTAGAGTATGAGTTTAAAATGCCTGAAACCTGCCCTGAATGTCATACTCCTACGGTTAGAGTTGAAGGTGAGGCCGCTTTAAAATGCCCTAATATTACTTGCCCAGCTCAGATAAAAAGAGGAATAATACATTTTGTATCGAAATCAGCTATGGACATAGATAAGCTAGGAGAGGCTATTGTAATTCAGCTATATGAAGCTGGCCTAATAAATGATATGGCTGATATCTACTATCTTAATCCAGATGAAATTTTGGCTTTGCCAAGAATGGGCTCAAAATCTGTTTCAAATCTAATGAATTCTATTGAGGAATCCAAAACTGCAGGGCTTGATAGACTGCTGATAGGGCTAGGGATAAGATATATTGGAACTAAGGCAGCAAAAACTCTCGCATCTGTATATTCTGATATAGAGCAGATTAAACAGGCTTCGATAGAAGAACTACTTCAAATTGATGAAATAGGAGAAAAGATGGCTCAAAGCATCTTTGAGTTTTTTAAAGTTGAGGAAAACTTAAATTTAATTGAAAGACTAAAACTAGCTGGAGTTTCCATGAGCGTTGATAAAAAAAATAGTCAGCAAAAGCCTATATTTGAAGGTATGAAATTTGTGCTGACAGGAACTTTAGAAACGCTAAAAAGAGATGAAGCAGCAGTCTTAATAGAAGAAAGACTGGGAAAGACATCCTCATCGGTTAGCAAAAATACAACTGCTGTTATAGCAGGGGAAGAAGCAGGCTCAAAGCTAGATAAAGCTATAGCTTTAGGCGTTGCAGTAATAAATGAAGAGGTATTTAAAAAGCTTCTAAAGCTCGAAACTAAGGAAGAGGTCCTTGCCAAACTTTTAGAATCACAAGAAAGGTAGGTGAGTTAGAATTATTTATCCACCTAAGCTAAGTACTGCTGAGCGTGAAAGTCTAGGAATGGTTTTTACTGATGATAAAATCTCAAATTTTATGGTAAAAAGAAGCCTAAAGCTTTTAAGTGATTCATTTGAATCTAAAAATAAATCTATTGAAGCTGCAAAGATACTGGATCCTTGTATAGGAGGTGCAAGTTTTGATATAGCGCTTTTCCAAGCTTTGGAGCAAGAGTATATAAAAAGTTATAAGTTAAGTGAGTTCCTAAAAACTAACTTTATTGGTATAGATATTGAAGCATCAGCTATTGAGCTTGCTAAAGAAAATTTAAAAAAGGTTGGAATAAGCTATGCAGATAACCTAAATCTTAAGTGCAAAGATTATTTGACTGATTTTAATGAACAAGGCTTTGACCTTATAATAGGAAACCCTCCTTATATAGGAGAAAAGGGAAATAGAGCTGTGTTTTCTAAAGTAAGAGATACTGAGTTTGGGAAAAAATATTATGAAAAAGGCATGGATTATTTTTACTTTTTCATTGAGAAATCTTTAGAAATATTAAATGAAGATGGAATTTTAGCTATGATAACACCAGCTTATTGGACTAGGGCAGATTCAGCTTCAAAATTAAGAGAAGCTATTAGAGCTAGAGCTAGCTTTGTAGATGTAATAGATTTTGGGGAACTTAGAGCATTTAAAGATGCAGTAGGTCACCACAGCTTGATTTTTTTTCTTCAGAAGAAAAAAACAGCAGAGTTTTCTTACTATCTTATAAATGAAACCAAAAATGACTTAGGTGAAATCTTAGAAAATATTTTATATGGCATAAATATGAGCCCTGAACCTGAAATATCTATATCAAAAGAGAATCATTCAGATTTTATTAAAAGCTGTGTTTCTAGTGAGTTTTGTATGAACTATTCCCCTTATTTTAATTTCATATCTAAAAAGACACAGGGTATTTTTGAAAAAATAAAGAAGCATACAAAATCGATTTTAGGAGAGCTTGCATCTATTAATCAAGGTATAGTAAGCGGAGCGGACAGGGTAACAAATAAAAACCTAAGTGTTTTGAAAGAACAAATTGATAACGAAGCTGATATGAATATAAAGATAGGTGATGGGATATTTGTTTTAAATGAAAAAGAAGCCAGCGAGTATATAAATGTATGCTCTTGCTTAGTTAGTTTCTACAAAAATTCAGACATCACAGCTTATTCAATAAAAAAGCCGAAGTACTATTTGCTTTATTCTACGAGCAAAATGAGTGATGCTGATGAGGAAAAGGCTATAAAGCACCTTTCTAAATTTGAAGTTATACTAAATAAAAGAAGAGAATCTATGCTAGGAAAGCTTCCATACTATCATTTGCAGTGGCCAAGGCGTAAGGAGATATTTACAGGTGAAAAGATAGTATCTCCTCAAAGAGCTCTTTATCCGAGCTTTGCGTATTCTGATGATGAGCTTTACGCTAGTGCGGATGTTTATTATATTACAGATATTAAGGAAAATCCATTTTTCATCTTAGGTTATTTAAACAGCTCCTTCACTGATTTTTATTTAAGACATGTGGGAAAAAAGAAGGGGAAATATTTAGAGCTATATCAAAGACCTCTAAGTGAAATGCCTGTGATAGATATAAGTGAGGATAAAAAACTAGAAATAGCTCATAGAGCGCAAAAAATCACTAATTCCAAGATATGCGACTCTTTGAAGATAAGTCAATTAAAATTAGAAATAGATAATATAATATGGAATGAGCTTTACAATCTTTAATAAAACTTCACAGAATCAAATAGCGAGCCTCAAATGTTAACAAAACTTAACATTTGAGGCTTTTTTTAATAAAACTATATGTCCGCGAATTGAAGACATATAGTTTTATTTTTATGTTTTTTAATTTTTGACAAGCAAACAACAATTGTTGATAAATTGTGAAAATATTAAAAATTAAGCTTTTTTTGGGTTTATTGTTTCCATTGGTAATAAACGATAATGAATGTCACCTTAGAACGTTCATTTTTCAAACACAATTTTAAAATGTTAAATAAAGTTAAAATTTGATTTATTGTAATATTATTGAAATAAATAAATCTTATGCATATAATAATTTTTAACAATGATTCTTGAAGAAAAGTTTCATTCAATTTTACAAATGTTTAGAAAAGGAGTGATAAAATGGGAAGATATGTTCTGAAAAGAATTGGATCAATGGTAATAACATTGTTTGTAATTACTACGTTCACATTTATAATGATGCACCTTGTTCCAGGAGGACCATTTACATCTGAAAAGAAGCTTCCACCAGAGATAGAAAGAGCTTTGGCGGAAAAGTATAATCTAAATGATCCTATTAGTACACAGTATTTTGATTATTTAAAAGGTGTTGCTCAAGGAGATCTTGGCCCATCATTTAAGTACAAAGGTAGAGATGTTAGTGGAATGATAGGAGATTATTTCCCGGTTTCAGCTCAGCTTGGTGGAATTGCAATTGCAGTAATTTTACTTATAGGTGTACCGATAGGAGTTATATCGGCACTAAAACAGGGAACCTGGCTAGACAGTTTTGTAATGCTCTTCGCGATACTAGGGGTAACCATACCGAGTTTCGTACTAGCAGCGCTGATGATTTATGTGTTTGGAGTGAAGCTTAAGCTCTTGCCGACTTCGCGCTGGGCGTCACCGAAACATATGGTAATGCCTGTATTTGCACTTGCAGCATATTCAGTAGCGTTTATAGCAAGATTAACGCGTTCATCTATGCTTGAGGTTATCCAGCAGGACTATATTAGAACAGCTAGAGCAAAAGGCCTTAGCGAAGGCGTAGTAGTTTTCAAACATGCACTTAAAAATGCACTTATACCAATAGTTACATATATAGGACCTATGGCGGCAGGTATATTAACTGGATCGTTTGTTATAGAAAAGATTTTTGCTATCCCTGGAATGGGAAGAATGTTCGTTGAGAGTATCAGTAACCGTGACTATACAGTAATCATGGGTGTTACAATATTCTATGCAGCAATTCTAGTAGTAATGGTATTTGTAGTAGATTTAGTCTATGGAGTTATCGATCCTAGAATAAAAATAGACGAAGATTAGGAGGCGGATTATGGATAATACACAATTGAAAAATGCTCAAGATTTATGGCAGCCGCTTTCTAAAGCAGAAAGAGATGCTGACAAGATAGTAAGACCATCTATGACTTACTGGCAAGACGTATGGAGAAGATTAAAAGGAAATAAGGTTGCAATGGGTTCATTGATTTTTCTAGTATTTTTAATTTTGGTTGCAATATTTGTGCCTATGTTCTGGCCATACAGTTATTCTGACCAGAATCTTATGAATGCTAATCAAAGCCCTACTGCAGAGCATATATTTGGTACAGATAAGCACGGTAGAGATTTGTTTATTCGTGTAATCTACGGAGCGAGAATTTCTCTTACAGTTGGTATAGCAGCTTCTATTATCAATCTAGTAGTTGGAGTTGTATATGGTGGTATTTCAGGTTATGTAGGTGGAAGAACTGACAACCTAATGATGAGAATAGTTGATATTCTTTACACTATTCCATTAACATTATATGTTATCCTGCTTATGGTTTGGCTAGGAGCAGGTATGAAAAGTATTCTTATAGCAATAGGTACTACATACTGGATTAGTATGGCTAGAATAGTTAGAGGACAGATTCTTTCTTTAAAAGAACAGGAATATGTTATGGCAGCTAGAACACTTGGAGCTAGTGACTCAAGAATACTATTTAAGCATCTAGTTCCAAATGCAATGGGACCAATCATAGTTACAATGACAATGTCAATTCCAAGTGCAATATTTACTGAAGCCTTCCTATCGTTTATAGGACTTGGAGTATCTGCTCCTAAAGCTTCATGGGGGGTACTTGCTAACGATGCTTTAGGTAGCTTTATGCTATATCCGCATCACCTATTCTTCCCAGCACTTGCTTTATCGTTAACAATGCTTGCTTTTAACTTTTTAGGCGATGGACTTAGAGATGCTCTAGATCCAAAAATGCGTAAGTAAAGGAGGAGAATGTATATGTCATCAGAAAATTTGTTAGATGTTAAAAATTTAAAAACATCCTTCTTTACCCATGTTGGAGAAGTTAAAGCTATAAGAGGGGTGGACTTTCACCTAAAAAAGGGAGAGGCTATAGGTATAGTTGGAGAATCAGGTTCAGGTAAATCTGTTACTTCTCTTTCTGTAATGAAATTACTGCTTAATCCAGGTAAAATAATAGATGGCCAAATACTTTTCAATGGAGAAGATTTAGCTACAAAAACTGACAAAGAGATGCAAAGTATAAGAGGAAATGAAATTTCAATGATATTCCAAGACCCGATGACTTCTCTTAATCCAGTTTACACTATCGGAGACCAAATAATGGAGGCTATAATAAAGCACCAAAAGGTTTCTAAAGAAGAAGCTAGAAAAAAAGCTGTAGAAATGCTTAGACTAGTTGGAATTCCAAGTCCTGAAAAACGTATAAAGCAATATCCTCACGAGTTTTCAGGTGGTATGAGACAAAGAGCTATGATAGCTATGGCACTTTCTTGTGAGCCTCAACTTCTAATAGCTGATGAGCCTACAACAGCGCTAGACGTTACTATTCAAGCCCAAATACTTGAGCTTATGAAAGACCTTAAGGATAGATTAAATACATCTATCATCCTTATAACTCACGACCTTGGAGTAGTTGTAGATGTGTGTAGCAGAATAATAGTAATGTACGGTGGTCTTATTATGGAAGAGGGAAGCAGCGAAGAAATCTTCTATAACCCTAAGCATCCATACACATTGGGATTACTTAAATCAATTCCTAAGATAACAGAGAAATCTGATAAGCAAAGATTAATTCCAATCGATGGAACGCCTCCAGATTTACTTAAACCACCAAAAGGCTGTCCATTTGCACCAAGATGTGACTTTGCTATGAGAATATGTATGGAGCAAAGTCCAGAGTATACTCAGATGAGCCCTACGCACAGATCTATGTGTCATCTACTTCATCCAGATGCACCTAGCGTGCCTGAAATCAATGGAAATATGAATAAGGAGGGACAAGCTTAATGATAAATAAAGATGCAGAAGTTTTGATTGAAGTCAAAAACCTTAAAAAATATTTCCCTGTACACAAAGGCTTCTTTAAGAGAACTACTCAAAATGTACAAGCAGTTGATGATATATCTTTTGCTATAAAAAGAGGAGAAACATTAGGACTTGTTGGAGAGTCTGGTTGCGGAAAATCTACAACTGGAAGAACAATAATCAGACTGTATGAACCTACTTCAGGTGAAATTATTTATAAAGGAACTGAAATAGGAAGATTATCACAAAAAGAATTAAAGCCATATAGAAAAAAAATTCAGATGATATTCCAAGATCCATACGCTTCATTAAACGCTAGAATGACAGTTGGAGATATCATAGGAGAGCCACTAGATATTCATGAACTAGCTTCAGGTAAAGAAAGATTGGAAAAAATTCACCAGCTGCTTCACGATGTTGGACTTAACCCTGACCATGCCACTCGTTATCCTCATGAGTTTTCAGGAGGACAAAGACAAAGAATTGGTATAGCTAGAGCCCTTGCTGTTGAGCCGGATTTCATAATCTGCGACGAGCCTATCTCAGCTCTTGACGTATCTATTCAGGCGCAGGTCGTAAATATGCTTGAAGACTTACAAAGAGAAAGAAATATAACTTATTTATTCATTGCCCATGACCTTTCTATGGTTAAGCATATTTCTGACAGAATAGGTGTTATGTATCTTGGTAAAATGGTTGAGCTTGGACCTGCAGATGATTTATACAACTCGCCACAGCATCCATATACTCAGGCACTGCTTTCAGCAGTACCAGTACCAGATCCAAATATTTCTAAAAATAGTAAGAGAATCATCCTTACTGGTGATGTACCTAGCCCTATGAATCCTCCTTCAGGATGTAGATTCAGAACTAGATGCCAATACGCTATGGATATATGTAAAGAGCAAGAACCAGAGTTTGTAGAAATAGCGCCAGGCAGAATGTGTGCTTGTCATCTTCATAAAAAATAAACTTTATAAAAAAAATTCTTCATATTTCTAAAAAAAGTTTGAAAATTCTAGAAAATCAGATATTATAGAATAAAAGGTTTTTTTATATGATATTTTCTATAGATGTAATTTTTTTACATCCGTAGATTATATAGAGCTAAACAAAGGTTAGCACTAAAAACTAAGGAGGGAAAAAAATGAAGAAAAAATTAATCGCGTTAACACTAACTGCATTAATGGGATTCTCTGTTCTTGCAGGTTGTGGCGGAAATCAAGCTGCTGAAGGTGATGAGGCTGCAGGTGAGTCTACTGAACCAAAGATTGTTAGACATAACTTAGGAGCAGATCCTCAAACTATCGACCCAGCACTAAACACTGCGGTTGACGGAGCAATATTCCTAGTTAACGTTTTCGAAGGTCTTTGCAAAACTGACGAAAATGAAAAAGCAATCCCTGGTATGGCGGAGAGCTGGGAAGTTTCAGAAGATGGACTTACTTACACATTTAAGCTAAGAGATGCAAAATGGTCTGATGGCGAGCCAGTAAAAGCTCAAGATTTCGAGTTTGCTTGGAAAAGAGCACTTGACCCAACTACAGCTGCTGAGTATGCATACCAAATGTATTACTTAAAAGGTGGAGAAGCGTTTAACAGTGGCGAAGCTACAATAGATGAGGTTGGAGTTAAAGCTATTGATGACAAGACTTTAGAAGTTGTTTTAGAGTCACCTACTCCATACTTCTTAGAGCTTACAGCATTCCCAACATATTTCCCAGTTAGAAAAGACATAGTTGAAGCTGATCCAGAAGGATGGGCTCTAAACATGGAAACTTACATCAGTAATGGACCTTTCAAAGCTGTTGAGTGGAGCCATAATGACGTATTAAAAGTTGTTAAAAATGAAAATTATTATGATGCTGATAGCATTCAATTAGATGGTATAGATTTCTACATGATAGTTGAAGAATCAACTGGAATGTCTGCATATGAGTCTGGTGAGATTGATTACCTAGAGCATATTCCTACAGATCAAATTCCTACTCTTCAAGAATCTCATGAAGATTTCGAAATTCAGCCTTACCTAGGAACTTACTTCTATGTATTTAATACTACTAAAGAGCCAGTTAACGATCCTAAGGTTCGTAAAGCTTTAACTCTTGCAATAGATAGACAAGCTATCGTTGACGTAGTAACAAAAGGTGGACAAAAACCTGCATCTGGATTCGTACCATCAGGTATGACTCTAAGCGATGGTAGTGACTTTAGAGAAAAAGGCGGAGACTTTGGTATCCCTGCAACTGCTAACGTAGAAGAGGCTAAGAAACTTCTTGCTGAAGCTGGATATCCAGATGGACAAGGCTTCCCAACTATCGAAGTTATGTACAACACTCTTGAAGCTCATAAAGCAATAGCTGAAGCTATCCAAGAAATGTGGAAACAAAACCTAGGAATCAATGTAGAACTTAGAAACGAAGAGTGGAAAGTATTCCAAGAAACAAGAACTCAAGGAGACTTCATTATAGCTAGACATGGTTGGATTGGTGACTATGTTGACCCTATGACATTCCTAGATATGTGGTTATCAAACTCAGGAAACAACGATGCTGACTGGTTCAACGATGAGTATGACAAGTTAATCGCTGATTCTAAAAAAGCTGAAGGAGCAGATAGAGACGCTCTTATGCTACAAGCAGAAAAGCTAATGATGGATGCAAACATCACTATGCCTATCTACTACTACACAAAACCAACACTACTAAAATCTTATGTTAAAGGTGTTCACTTCTCACCTCTAGGATTTGTGTTCTATCACAACGCTACAATCGAAAAATAATTAAAAATTTTTTATAAATAAAGAAGCGGCCTAGGTCGCTTCTTTATTTTGTTGCTGTAAATACTAGACTTCTTAATTAAGAACACAACGAAAGATAAATGGTGTATAATTAATGTGGCGTAAAATAATTAGCACAGTTAAATTTATTTAGTTTCAAGTAATTTTTCAGATTACTATATTAAATTAAAGCTTTTTAATCACTTATAGTAGGAGTAATTGAATGAATATTTTAGATGAAGGAAAGCTCTCTATAGAGCAACTTAAAGAGTTGGTTTTTGAATATACTAAAAATTTTAGAAAAGAAGTACTCACTCATCCGTATATAGGGCAGGATTGTGCTGTAATTGATTCAAAGGGAAGTATGATATCTATATCCTCAGATCCTATTACAGCGGCTAAAGAGGATATAGGAAGACTAGCTGTAGATATAAATTTAAATGATATAGCGGCTTCAGGAGCTTCTCCGTTTGCCATTACTGTAACTATCCTATGCCCACTAGGAACAACTGATGAGGATATAAAACTAGTTATGAAGGATATATATGAAAGTGCAAGAGCTAAAGACGTTCAAATTATAGGTGGACATACAGAAGTGACCTCAGCAGTAAATAAAATGATAATTTCTGTCACAGCGCTTGGACTGTTGTCAAAAGCTCATTTTGAAAATGTACCAGTATTTCAATCTGGAGATTATATATATGTTACAAAAGACATAGCAATGGAGGGTACTCATATAATAGCTTTAGAAAAATCCTCAGAGCTATCACAGCTTCTAAGTGAAGAGGATAATAAAACGCTTGAAGATTACTCCAGAAATATAAGTGTTGTTGAGGATTCGAAGCTAGCTAGAGACTATGAATGCATAATGCATGATATAACAGAGGGTGGAGTCTTAGGCGCTGTATGGGAAACCTGTGAGATGATAGGATTTGGAGCAAAGCTTGATTATAGCTCGATGCCATTATCTGAAACTTCAAAGAAAATCTGCCACTTTTATAATATAAATCCTCTTAGACTTATTTCCAGCGGAAGTATGCTTATTGTTGCTAAGGCTCATTCTTCAAAGGCTTTAGAGCAAGCATTTGCTTTATCAAATATAAGGCTTTCAAAAATAGGAGAGCTTTCAAAGGATGAAGCTGTAGTGATTTTTGAAGATGGAATTTATTCAAATGTTTTGCCTCCAAAGTCAGATGAACTTTACAAGGTGGTATAAAAAGTATTAAGAATAAATTACAATACCTCAGTAGAGTTGAATTTTTAAACTATAACGTGATATGCTAAATATATTAAAAAATATTTAGCATATTTTAGCTTTTGGCTGCTTTGGTTTGAAGTAGGAGGATATTAAGATGAAAAAAGGTTTCAAACAATACATAGCTTTAACATTAGCCCTAGGGCTTTTGATACCGTCTGTTTCTTTTGGAGCTCCCAAAATTGAATACGGAAAGTTCATAGTGGGAGGAAAGACTCAAAAAATTGCTCTTGCAAACGTAAGTGTAGATTCGGCTCCTCTTACTGTATCTAGTGGAGAAGTTCCACCTCTTGTTATAGATTCTAGAACTTTAGTTCCTGTAAAACTGGTTACAGAAAAGTTAGGAGCTCAAATTTCTTGGAATTCAAAAACAGAAGAGGTGACTATAAAAAAATCAGATAAAACTATAGTTTTAAAAATAAACAGCTCTACTGCTAAAGTAAATGGCAAATCTAAGACACTTCCTGATAAGGTTTCGCCTATAATAGTAAATAGTAGAACTATGGTTCCACTTAAATTTATAGCTGATGAATTTTCGCTTACCGTAAATTATAATGCGGCAAATAACAGCACTAACTTGATTTCAAAATCAGGAGAGCATGTTAATGATGCATTATTTCCAGCTGACACTGTAGTAAATACGGATGATATACTTGGAAGCTTAGATTTGTCTGGAGTTACTGTTGTTCAAAATAATTCCAATAATAATTCAGTTGATTCAAATAGCAATTCGAATCAATTGCCTATAGTAGATGTGGATAATATTATAAATACACCACAAGGCAGTAATAATCAAGTAAACACTAGCAATTCGTTAGCAAAGCAGGTTTCCTATAACTTAGTCCAGCAAAATATGGACAATGAAATATTTAGTATCACTGGAACTAGTGGGCTTAGTAGCTCTAGCTTTTTCTTATCTGATCCAGAAAGACTAGTTATTGATATTCAAGGGGCAGCTATAAATTCTAGTTTAGACGCCAATAAATTTTATTCAAACAGTGCTTTTATTAAAGAGATGAACTCATATTATCATGCTTCAGAAAATAAGCTTAGAATAACCTTAAAATTAAAAGACGATACTAAAAGAGAAGAAGTTCAAATCAAGCAGAATCCTGCTTCAGTTGATGTGACTTATAAATCTCAAAAACCAAAGAATTCCAACATGACATATAGCGCAGATAGAATTAATTCGAAATTTGAGCTTAGACTTCTTTCGTCTTACAATGCTCCAACAGTTAATTTTGACATGTTTTCAAATATAGTTGAGCTTACTATTCCATCTAGTGTTTCAAATCTTCAGTCAGAGATTAGAAATGTAGATGATAGAAATATATCCTCTATAGAAGTAATCAACCAAGGGCAAGACACTAAGATTAAGTTTAAGCTTAAGGAAAGAGTAAATTACGCTCTTACTGAGAATGGAATAAATTCTAAAATAGGTATAAAGTTTACAAAGCAAAATAGAACTACGCCGCTTATAGTTGTAGATGCGGGTCATGGGGCAAAGGATCCTGGGGCAGTTTCGGGAGGCTCTACAGAAAAAGAACTCAACCTTATTATTTCCCAGAAGCTTTCTGCTAGACTAAAGCAAGAAGGATATGAGATAATTACAACTAGAGACACTGATGTTTTCATAGAATTAGTAGATAGGGCAGCCGCAGCAAACAACAGCGATGCAGATTTATTTATAAGCATACACCATAATGCAGCTGGAAGCAGTGCCGCAAATGGAATAGAAACGCTTTACTATCCATCAGATGACAACAAAGCCTTGGCACAGATTTTCCATAGTGAAATGCTAAAGACATCTGGAGCAAATGATAGAAAGATAATTCCAAGAGCAAACCTAGTAGTACTTAATAGAACTAAAATGCCTGCAGCTCTTTTGGAGCTAGGATATATGACAAACTCATCAGAGCTTGCAAATTTAAAAGACGATGCTTACCAAAATGCTATGGTTGAAGGTATAGTCAAAGCAGTAAATAGATATTTCAAAGGCTATTAGCCACAAAGGAGAAATAAATGTCAAAAGAAAGCAATATGCTAAGAGAAATAAAAATAACTAAGAACTTTACAAAATATGCTGAAGGCTCTGTACTTATTGAATTTGGAGACACAGTAGTGCTTTGTAATGCATCGATAGAAGAAAAAGTACCTCCGTTTCTTAAAAATACAGGTACAGGCTGGATAAGTGCAGAATATTCCATGCTTCCTAGGTCGACTCACCAAAGAAAAATCAGAGATTCAGCTAGAGGTAAAATAGATGGTAGAACTCATGAAATTCAGAGATTAATAGGAAGAGCTCTTAGATCTGTTGTAGATATGAAGGTATTAGGAGAAAGAACTATTTGGATTGATTGTGATGTGCTTCAAGCCGATGGAGGAACTAGAACAGCTTCCATTACTGGAGCTTTTGTAGCACTTTGCGATGCTATGGCAAAGCTTTATGAAAAAGAAGCAATAAAAAGCTTCCCTATAAATGCTTTTGTAAGTGCAGTCAGTGTAGGGATAGTAAAAGGCAAGCCAGTGCTTGATTTATGTTATGAAGAAGATTCAAGCGCTGAAGTAGATATGAATGTAGTTATGACCGATAAGGGCGAATTCATTGAAGTTCAAGGAACAGGAGAACAGCATCCTTTTTCAAAGAATCAGCTTATGCAGCTTCTAGATTTAGCACAGCAAGGCAACGAACAGCTTATGAAAATTCAAAGAAGAGCGATTGGAGAGCCTATATCCTCACTGATTTCTCCAAGACCAAAGCAAGAAATGGTAATTGCTTCATCTAACAGCCATAAGATTGAAGAAATAGGTAGCATACTTGCTGATTTTGGCATTGAGCTTTTGTCTTTAAAGGATGTTGGGCTAGAAGGTTTAGAAATAGAAGAAACTGGCTCTACCTTCGAGGAAAATGCAATTATAAAAGCAAAGGAAGTAATGAAACTCACTGGGAAAGCTGCAATAGCTGACGATTCTGGTCTTATGGTGGATGTACTGGGCGGAAGGCCAGGGGTTTACTCAGCTAGATTTTCTGGTGAAGGAGCAACTGATGAGAAAAACAATGAAAAGCTGTTAGGGCTTTTAAAAGGGTATGATTTAGACAGTAGAACAGCTAAGTTCGTATCTGCAATTGCAGTTGTATATCCGGATTCTAGGCAGTACATAGCAAAGGGAATCTGCAAAGGACTTATAGGATTTGAGGGCAAAGGAGATATGGGATTCGGCTATGACCCTTTGTTTACTCCTGATGCCTTAGATAAAACTTTTGCTCAGCTTACAAAAGAAGAAAAAAATAAAATAAGCCATAGAGCGAAATCTCTTGAAGAAATGAAAAAGATATTAAATGAAATCTTATAAAATATATGATATAATATTTAAGTTGAAATTAAGAGAGAAAGCTATCAATAAATTAGGAGGAATAGAATGAGCAGTGAAATTTTAAAAAAAGAAAATAGCGTTGTTACGCTGAAGCTCACTATAGATGCACAGAGCTTTGATAAGGCATGTAAAGATGCTTACAATAAAAACAAAACTAAATTCAACGTTCAAGGATTTAGAAAAGGTAAAGCTCCAATGAGCATAGTTGAGAAATTCTATGGAGAGGGAGTATTCTTTGAGGATGCTGTAAATACACTTTTCCCAGATGCATTTGAAGTAGCTGTAAAAGAGCATGATTTAGATACAGTAGCTAGACCTGAAATCGATGTAGAAGAAATCGGTAAAGGAAAGAACCTAGTTATCATAGCTGACGTAGCTGTTAAACCTGAAATCTCTCTTGGAGAGTATAAAAACTTAACTGTAGAAAAACCTGATTCAGAAGTTTCTGATGAAGAAGTTGAAAAAGAAATCGAAGCAATGAGAGAGCAAAATGCTAGATTTGTTACTGTTGAAGATAGAGAAGTTAAGGAAAAAGATATGCTATTAATCGACTTCAATGGAAAAGTTGATGGAGTTGAGTTTGAAGGCGGACAAGCTGAAAACTACTCAATAATAGTAGGTTCAGATACATTTATTCCTGGCTTTGAAGAGCAATTAATAGGAATGAAGCTAAACGAAGAAAAAGATTTAAGTGTTAAATTCCCAGAGGAATATCATGCTGAAAATCTTGCTGGCAAAGATGCTATATTTACTGTAAAAGTAAATGAAATAAAAGAAAAAGAGCTTCCAGAGTTAGATGATGAGTTTGCTAAAGATGTAAGCGAATTCGATACTTTAGAAGATTTAAAAGCTGATGCAAAAGCAAAGCTTCAAAAAACTAAAGATGAATATGCTGATAGAGAAATAGAAAATAAATTAGTTAAGATGGCTGCTGAGAATGCGACTGTTGAAATTCCAGAAGCTATGATTGACTCTCAAGTTGAGAATATGGTTTACGATTTTGAATATCAATTAAAATACCAAGGCCTTGATTTAGAGAACTACCTAAAGTTCACTAACATGAGCATTGAAGGATTAAAGGAGCAAATGCGTCCTGATGCAAAATCAAGAGTACTAAACAGCTTAGTAATAGAGGCTATATCTAAATCAGAAAACATTGAGTCAACTGAAGAAGATTTAGAACAAGAACTGGCTAAAATGGCTGAAAGCTACAAAATGGAAGTAGATAAATTAAAATCTACATTAAGACCATCTGATATGGATTATATCAAAGATACTGTTGTTGCTAGAAAAACAGTTGAATTCATAAAAGGAAATGCAAACCTACAGTAGCCATTTTGGCTACTGTAATTTTTTTAAGTAGACTTTAGTTTTAGTTTTTAGTTTTATTTGTCCTTATTAGGGTATAATAGTTCCTAGGAAATGTAAAAACAATCTTGTAGTTTATGACTATAACATATACAATAAAAGGAGGATTTAAAGTGGCATACGTACCAATAGTAATCGAACAAACAGGAAGAGGAGAAAGAAGTTACGATATATATTCTAGATTATTAAAAGATAGGATAATATTTTTAGGAGATCAGGTTAATGATCATACAGCATCGTTAATCGTTGCTCAGTTGCTTCATTTAGAATCAGAAGATCCAGATAAGGATATCTTCCTTTATATCAATTCACCAGGAGGAAGTATAACAGCTGGGATGGCAATTTATGACACTATGCAGTACATCAAGCCAGATGTAGCTACGATTTGCGTAGGTATGGCAGCTTCTATGGGAGCTTTCTTACTAACTGCAGGAGCTAAAGGCAAGAGATTTGCTCTTCCAAACAGTGAAATTATGATTCACCAGCCACTAGGTGGGACTCAAGGACAAGCAACAGATATAAAAATTCATGCAGAGAGAATTATCAGAATGAGAAATAAATTAAACGAAATTATGGCTGATAGAAGTGGACAACCTTTAGAGAAAATCGAAAGAGATACAGAAAGAGATTTCTTTATGTCTTCGACTGAGGCTAAAGAATATGGACTTATTGACGAGGTATTAGAGAAGAGACCTTAGTCAAAAATTTTAAAAGAGGTGTAGTTAATGTCGAGATTTGATGAAAAGAAGCAGCTTAGATGCTCCTTCTGTGGTAAGAGCCAAGAGCAGGTTAAAAGACTGATTGCTGGTCCTAATGTGTACATCTGTGACGAGTGCGTTGAGCTTTGCCAAGAAATAATTAAAGAAGAATTCGAGGAAATAATCGATACAGAAATCACAGGATTACCAAAACCGAAGGAAATCAAGGATTACTTGGATGAGTATGTAATAGGCCAAGATGATGCGAAGAAGACTTTAGCTGTTGCTGTTTACAATCACTATAAGCGTATATACGCTGTAGATGGCAAGGCAAAGGATATAGAGCTTCAAAAGAGTAATATTCTCATGCTTGGACCTACTGGTTCAGGAAAGACCCTTCTTGCTCAGACTCTTGCAAAGATGCTTAACGTTCCCTTTGCGATGGCTGATGCTACAGCACTTACAGAAGCGGGCTACGTAGGCGAGGATGTAGAAAATATCCTTCTAAAGCTGATTCAGGCTTCAGATTACGATATTTCAAAAGCAGAAAAAGGGATAATATATATAGATGAAATAGATAAAATAACAAGAAAATCTGAGAATCCATCTATAACTAGGGATGTTTCAGGTGAAGGGGTTCAGCAAGCCCTACTAAAAATAATTGAGGGAACTAAAGCAAATGTTCCACCTCAAGGAGGAAGAAAGCATCCTCATCAGGAATTCCTGCAAATAGACACTACTAATATCTTATTTATTGTTGGAGGAGCTTTTGACGGCATAGACAAGATAATTCAAAGACGTATGGGTGAAAAAGCTCTAGGCTTTGGAGCAAAAATCGTTTCTAAAAACGATATTGCTGTAGGTGAAATTTACAAGCAGGTTCAAACAGAAGACCTTCTTAGATTTGGACTTATTCCTGAGTTTATAGGAAGGGTTCCAGTTGTGGTATCGCTTGACCCATTAGATGAAAAAGCTCTTATCTCTATTTTAAAAGAGCCCAAAAATGCTCTTGTAAAGCAGTTTAAAAAGCTTTTTGAAATGGATAAAGTAATACTAGACATTGAAGATGAAGCTCTTGTAGAAGTTGCTAAAAAGGCAATTGCTAAGAAAACTGGAGCGAGAGGACTTAGAAGTATTTTAGAAAAAGTTATGATGGATATAATGTATGAGGTTCCGTCTAGAGATGATATAGAAAAGGTAGTTATTACTAAGGAGAGCATCACAGATAATAAACAGCCTTATGTAATTCTTAAGTCTAATAAAAAAGATGATACCCCAGAAGAGACAGCTTAGAAAGTTTAGAAGTTCAAAACTTAAAATAATTAATTAAGGGATGCAACAGCATCCCTTAATTAATTATATAAATAAACCTACAAAACCAAAAAACATAAGTATCACAATAGGATGAAGCTTAGTGAAAAGCAGGAGCATCAAAGATGCTGAAAATATAATAAACGATTTTAAATCGATTACGCTTTTTAGTAAAGTCGAATAGGCCGCAGATAAAATCAGCGCAGAAGTTATAGGTCTTAAAAAAGTAAATATATACTCTGAGATATCACTTGATTTATATTTTTCAATGAATCTAGTTACTATGCTCATGAATATAAATGGTCCGCATACTATGCCAACAGTAGCTGAAACTGCTCCCCAAAACCCTAAATATCTAAAGCCTATGAAGGTAGCAGCATTTATGGCAATTGGACCAGGGGTAACCTGAGATATTGCAAGGATATCTAGAAATTCTGAATTAGTAAGCCATCCGTGATTTTCAATAATCATGGTTTCTATATATGGGAGCATAGCATAGCCTCCCCCGAAACTAACAGAACCAATCTGTAAGAAAGCTAAGAAGAGTGACAGTAATATTTGCATATACCTAAAAGCACCCCCCCTAAGATTATAAATAGTGGATTTACATCAAAAAAAGCTACAGCTAAAAAAGTCATAGCAATAAGAGCAATTGATGAAGCTTTTTTGTTGCTTTTTTGAAAAATGTTTATAAATGAAAATCCAAGTAGTGCAGGAACCACTGGTATAATACCTGAAAAAAATCCGTCTAATATTTTGGAATTTCTAGTTTTAGAGTAAAACAAAGAAATAAATAAAATTATTATAAACGAAGGCAGAACAGTTCCAAGTAATGAAAGAATAGCCCCTATAAGGCCATGGATTCTATAGCCCATAAGTACAGACAAATTGACAGCAATAGGACCGGGAAAGCTTTGAGCTACAGAAATATAATCTACGAATTCTTCTGAAGAAAGTAGTTGCCCTTTTTTAACTAGCTCAGTTTCCATAATGGGAACCATGGCATAACCGCCACCAAAGGTAAAGAGACCAACCTTGAAAAATGTCAGAAAAAATTTAAACACAATAAAAACTCCTTTGTTGATTAATAATGCAAGATATCCTACTTTTATGATATCATTAGTATGAAAAATAAGTCTATGAAAATAAAGAAATTAATTATATATACGCTATATATTGATAGTTATATATTGAAAGGAGCATAGTTATGGCAAAAAATTATAAAATGAAAACAGTAGACATGCCAATTATTCCCTTAAGAGGAATATCTATATTCCCATACATGGTACTGCACTTTGATGTGGGAAGAGAAAAATCTATAATAGCTCTTGAAGAGGCTATGGTAAATGAACAGCTAGTATTTTTAACAACTCAAAAGGATCCAGAAATAGATATCCCGACTGAGGATGATTTTTATAACATAGGAACTATTTGTAAAATCAAGCAAATGCTAAAACTTCCTGGAAACACCATAAGAGTATTGGTAGAGGGTATATCAAGAGCGAAAATAAAAGAGCTCTATCAGATTGAACCATATTTTAGAGCAAAAATCCAAGAAGCTATTTATTCTGAGGAGCTTAGAGAAGAAAAAGATATAGATGCAACTATGAGATTGGTGCTAGATACTTTTGAAGAGTATGTAAATATAGGAAACAAAGTATCTGGAGAGGTATTAATAACCTTGGCTGACATAGATGAGCCTAGCAGATTTGCTGATACTGTAGCTGCAAATATCATATTAAAGCCAGCTCAAAAGCAAAATATTTTAGAAATTTTTGATCCAAAGCTTAGACTGGAAGAAATCTATAGAATATTGCTTGAGGAAATTGAAGTATTAGAAATTGAGAAAACTATAAATATAAGAGTGAAAAAGCAAGTTAATAAAATTCAAAAGGAATACTACCTTCGTGAACAGCTTAAAGCTATTCAAAGAGAATTAGGTGAAGACGAAGAGGTTTCTGATGAGCTAGATGAATACAAAGAAAAATTGAAAAAGCTAAAGGTATCAAAGGAAATAAAAGAAAAGATAGAAAAGGAAATAGCAAGACTATCAAGAATGTCGCCATCATCAGCAGAAGGTGGAGTAATAAGGTCATATCTTGATAATTTCTTTGCTCTTCCATGGGATAAGGAAAGCAAGGATAAGCTTGATATCAAGCTTGCTGAAAGCATACTTGACGAAGACCACTTTGGCCTTGAAAAAGTAAAAGAAAGAATAATAGAATATCTAGCAGTAAGACAGCTGTCAAAATCTATGAAAGGACCTATCCTATGCTTAGTAGGGCCTCCTGGAGTAGGAAAGACATCTATAGCAAAATCAGTTGCTAGATCTCTTAACAGAAAGTTTGTTAGGGTTTCTCTTGGTGGAGTTAGAGATGAAGCAGAAATAAGAGGACATAGAAGAACTTATGTGGGAGCAATACCAGGTCGTATTATAAATGCTATAAAAGAAGTAAAGGTTAAAAATCCAGTATTTTTATTTGATGAAATAGATAAAATGGCATCTGATTTTAGAGGAGATCCTGCATCTGCGATGCTAGAGGTTCTAGACCCAGAGCAAAACAAAGATTTTACTGATCACTATATGGAGATACCTTTTGATCTTTCAAAAGTGCTTTTTATAACTACTGCAAACTCTTTATCTACAGTACCTAGACCGCTTTTAGATAGGATGGAAGTAATAGAAATTTCAGGCTATACAGAGGAAGAAAAGCTTAAGATTGCAAGGATTTATTTGCTTCCTAAACAGCTAAAAGAGCATGGACTCTCTGAGGACTTTTTAAAGATATCTGATGAGAATCTAAAGCTAGTAATTTCAAAATATACAAGAGAGTCTGGAGTAAGAAATTTAGAGAGAAAAATTGGGCAGCTTTGCAGAAAAGCGGCAAAGAGCAAGGTAGAAAATCCAAAACTTGAATCAGTGACGATTACCAAGCAAAATATGGAAAAATATCTTGGAAAGCCTATATTTAGATACCAAACTGTATCAGAAAAACCTGAAATAGGAAGCGTGACGGGATTAGCTTGGACACCTGTAGGAGGAGATACTCTTACTATAGAGGTAACTACAATGCAAGGTTCAGGAAAGCTGGAATTAACAGGTCAGCTAGGAAATGTAATGAAGGAATCTGCTAAAGCTGGTATGAGCTATGTTAGATCAATAGCAGATAGATATGGCATAGAGCCGGAGTTTTACAAGGAAAAAGATATACATGTTCATATTCCAGAGGGAGCCATCCCAAAAGACGGCCCATCTGCTGGAGTTACCATGGCTACAGCTCTTTTATCAGCACTAAGCAAGATTCCGGTAAGTGGTGAGCTTGCTATGACTGGAGAGGTAACTTTAAGAGGAAAAGTACTGCCTGTTGGAGGAATAAAAGAGAAAGTACTTGCAGCTCATAGAGCTGGAATAAAAAAAGTACTGCTTCCTCTGGACAACAAAAGAGATATAGATGATATACCTCAAAATATAAGAAAGCAACTAGAATTCGTTCTAGTTTCAAATATGGATGAGGTTCTAGAACATGCGCTTATCATGGATAAAAGCGAAAAAAAACAGCAAGTAAAAAAGGATGAAAAATAATGAAATTAAAATCAATTGAACTAGTAATAAGTGCAATGTCTAAAACTCAGTATCCTCATGATGAATTGCCAGAGGTTGCTTTTGTAGGAAGATCCAATGTAGGTAAGTCTTCTGCAATTAATACTCTTCTAAATAGAAGAAGTTTAGCAAGGGTAAGTCAAAATCCTGGAAAAACAAGAACTATTAATTTTTACAAAATCAATGAAGAATTCTACTTTGTTGATTTGCCAGGCTATGGCTACGCAAAAACTGCTAAAACAGAACGTCAACACTGGGGAACTGTAATGCAGGAGTATTTTGAAAACAGTCAGGATTTGAGACATATATTCCTGCTACTTGATATTAGACATGAGCCAAAGGAAGATGATATTTTGATGTACAAATATGCAGTGCATTACAATATCCCAGTAACAATTATTGCAACAAAATCAGATAAGATATCAAGAGGGGCTTTTCAAAAAACTTTTTCTATGATGAGAAAAAAACTGGACTATCATGGAGAGAAGATACTTCCTATATCTTCCCTTAAAAAAACAGGAAAAGATGAAATTTGGAACCATATTGTAAATATTTTTGAGCAAGATGGATATAATATAACTGTAGAATAGATATTATATGAAAAGACTCTACCTGGGGTAGGGTCTTTTCTGAAAAAAGGAGCTAGCTTATTTATGATTTATCTTATCCAAGGGACAAATATTCTAGTTTTATTAGGTATGATTATTGTTCCATTTGTTCTAGGGTATTTCTTTATAAAAAAGGTTAGAGAAAAAAATGAAGAAAGTGAAACTCTAGAAGTTAGAATGGCTTTGCTTGAAAATAGAGTAAAGGAACTAGAAGAATATATAGAAGATTCTAGATGGGAGTAATGAGTTATGGCTTTGAAATCTGTTAGATGTTTTTTGATTATGACTATGATACTAGGTATCCTCATAGGAATTCAGATAAAAAGTCCTTATCAAATCAGCTCTGATGGTTCGTTTATAATGAGAGACACTATAACTAAAATAAACAAAGAGAGAATTGAAAGCTATACTCTTATGAAGCAAAAGAAAGCCTATGAGAGGGAAATTGAAAAATTGGAAGATAAAACATCCGATGAAAATCAAGCTTTAATGGAATACAAAAACAAAGCGGATTACTTAAAAAATCTTATGGCATATACAAGTGTAGAAGGTCCTGGGATTAGAATAATAATCGATACCCATGATGATAGAAATTTAGCATATCTTATGGAAGAAAGAAAGCTATTTATTATTTTAGTCAATGAGCTAAAAAGCGAAGGCTGTGAAGCTATAAGTATAAACGGGCAGAGAATAAATTCTATGTCTGAAATAACTCTAGCTGGTAATCATATTAACATCAACGCTGTAGCAATAGCTCCGCCATATGAGGTAAATGCAATTGGAAACAGTGCGAAGCTGCTAAATTATGTAAATACCAAAAGCCCTATAATAGATATAATGAAAAATGGATATAATCTATCAATTAATTTTAAAGTTGAAAATAGTTTGATACTCCCAAAGCTGGACTATATTAAAAGTCCAGAGTATATAAAAGAAGTCTTATAAAGCAACTTTAGGAGGGTTTGAATTGAAAGAAATAAATGTGCTTATTTTGACAGTAACAGCTGGATATGGACATATAAGTGTTTCAAATGCCCTAAAAGATTATCTGGAGAATCAAAAAATAGATTCAAAAAAAATTAAAGTGGATATTTTCGATATTTTAGGAGATGTAAATCCTTTGATTAATAAGGTTTTTACTGAGTATTACCTAAAAGCGATTAAGTATATACCAAATGTCTACTCGTTCTTATATAAAAAGGAAGCAGAAAAAGCTTTAGAGAATCCTAGAAAATTTAAAAGAAGCTCTAAAAAATTAAAGCAGAAGATTCAAGAAGAGGAAATCACAGTTACAGATATTTTTAATAAAGTAATAATCAAAAAAAAGCTTATGTCTATATTAAAAAAGCAAAAGCCTAACTTTATAATTTGTACCCACCCATTTATTGGTGAATTACTTGAGCTTACAGAAATATACGAGTATGTAAAATCAGAAGAAGGATTAAATGCATGTATACTAACTGTAGTAACTGATTACGTAGTTCATCCATCGTGGCTTAATGATGCAAGTGATTTTTTTATTTTTGCATCAGATAGACTTAAATACTTTCTTAATGAAGTAAAACCTGAATTACTTGAAAAAGATGAACATGACAATGTGAAAGCTAAATTTTTTGGTATTCCGATTAAAGATTCATTTAATAACACATATGACAAAATAGAATTAAGAAAAAACCATGTGTTTCTTAAAGAAAACCATGATTTTTTAACAGATGACTATGCCCTAGGAGATAAATTCACATACTTGATTATGGGTGGAGGATACGGAATAGGAAATATAAAGGACTATGTAAAGCTTCTTATTGAGCATGAAAATAATAGCTCTATTAACCTTCATAGTTCTTCTAGACATAATGAGCTGTCAAACATTTTAGTCGTTTGTGGAAACAATCAAGAGCTTTATGAAGAAATACTATATTTAAAGAAAGAAAAAGACTATAATAACCAAATCATGGTGCTCGGGTTTGTTAAAAACATAGATGAAATAATGAAAATGAGTGATGTTATTATAACAAAGCCTGGTGGCATTAGTATAACAGAGGCTATGGCATGTAGGCTTCCTATTGTGATAAGAGAGTACTTACCTGGGCAAGAAGAAAGAAACACTGAGTTTCTTTTAAACAATAATTTAGGAATATATACAGCTGAAGACAGTAGCTTTTTAGCATATCTTTCTCAGCTAAAATACGATGAGGATTATAGAAATCAAATAATTGATAATCAGAAAAAAATATATGAAGCTAATGATTCTTATGATGAAAATGAAGTAGAAGATTATAGTATTGACAATAATCTAAGTATAAATACAAAGAGTGCTTTATATAAGATATATAATCTTATGAGTGAGGAATGTTTTAAAAGGAGAGATAATGAATTATATAAGTATTGAAAAACCAAGCCCGTATGACAATGTGATATCGTTTGATATATTTAGGTATAGCGATGAGGTTACTTTAGAAACTCAGCTTTTTTCGTTAGATGTAATTAAAGTAAATCCATTAGAACAATTTAAAGATAAAATTAAACCTAGCTATAGAGTTTTGGTTTATGATTTACATGTAGAAAAGCAAAATATAGATTTTAATGAAATAACTAAAATAGTAAATCAAGAATGTTTCGAGATAGAAAGCATGGATATGTTTATCTCAATAACTATATAGGAGAAAAAAATGATACTTATTTCCAATTTAAAAATTGGCATAGAAGATAATATGCAAGATTTGACATTTAAAATCAGAAAAAAATTAAAGCTTAAAGACCAGAGAATGCAATATAAAATAGTAAGAGAATCTATAGATGCAAGAAAAAAAGGAAAAATAGATTTTGTTTATCAAGTGCTAGTTGAAGTAGATAATCCAGACAAGATTTTAAAATCAATTAAAGATCCAAATGTAAAAGAATATAAAAAACCTGAACCTACTCCTTTAAAAAAAGGGCATTTGAAAAAAAATGGAAGAGTTTTAGTTGTAGGAAGTGGTCCAGCAGGGTTGTTTGCAGCTTATACTCTTGCTGAAAATGGTTATAAACCCATACTTATTGAAAGAGGTAAATGTATAGAAGAACGTTCAGATGATGTAGAAAGATTCTGGAGAGATGGGATATTAGATCCAAAATCTAATGTTCAGTTTGGAGAAGGTGGAGCTGGAACGTTTTCTGATGGAAAGCTCACAACTAGGATAAAAGACAATAGAGTTTCAGATGTCTTGGAAATATTTCATAGCTGTGGTGCGCCTGAAGAAATACTTTATGCTCATAAGCCACATATAGGAACCGATGTGCTTAGGAATGTAGTTATAAATATGAGAAAGCGCATCATAGAAATGGGAGCAGAAGTAAGATTTGAATCTATGCTTGAAAAAATAGAAGAAAAAGATGGTCATATAAGTGGAGCTTGGATAAACTCCGAATATATAGAGGTATCTGCACTAATTTTAGCAATAGGGCACAGTGCTAGAGAAACCTACAAAATGTTAGATGATTTTGGTGTAAAAATCATTGCAAAGCCATTTGCAGTAGGGTTTAGAGTAGAACATCCTCAGCAGATGGTAAATAGAGCTCAGTATAAAGAGTTTTATAATCATCCTCGTTTAGGTGCTGCGGATTATCAGCTCACTTATAAGTCGGATAAGTATGAGCGCTCAGCATATACTTTCTGTATGTGTCCAGGAGGACTTGTTATTGGATCGTCATCAGACAAAGATGAACTTGTTGTGAATGGAATGAGCTATCACGCTAGAAACTTGGAAAATGCAAATAGTGCGCTACTAGTAAGCGTATCTCCAAAAGACTTCAAAGCTGGAGCTCTATCTGGTATTGAGTTTCAAAAGAAATTTGAAAAAATGGCTTTCGAGCTTGGTGGAGGAAAATATAAAGCACCAGTTCAAAGAGTAGAAGATTTCCTAAAGAGTGAAAAAACAAAAGCTATAGGAAGAGTCAGACCTTCGTATAATCCAGGATTTACAATGACAGATTTATCGAAAGTTTATGATAAAGAGCTTACAAATACACTTAAAGATGCAATATTAGATATGGACAAAAAGCTAAAGGGCTTTGCTTATCCAGATGCGATATTGACTGGAGTAGAAACTAGATCCTCATCTCCAGTCAGAGTAGTAAGAGATGAACTCACATTTGAATCTGAATCTATAAAAGGACTCTATCCTTCAGGAGAAGGAGCAGGCTATGCTGGAGGAATAGTATCGTCAGCTGTAGATGGTATAAAATCAGCTCAGGCACTTATAGCAAAGTACCAGCCTCAAGTGTAGATTTTATCACAATATAAAACTTAACAAAAAATCAATAATCTTAACATTTTTAACATAGAATTAACATTAAATACTCTACTCTTTGGTATACTTTGATTCGTAAATAATTAAGGGTGTTCCCAAACATTAGGAGGAGATCATGTATATTGGTATAGTATTAGGATTAATAGCAGGGTTAGGTTTATTCTTATATGGAATGAACTTAATGGGAAATGGCTTACAAAAAGCAGCTGGAGAGAGACTAAAAAAGATAATAGAGCTTCTTACGAGCAATAGATTTATAGCAGTTTTAGTAGGGATATTCGTAACAGGAGTAATTCAAAGCTCAAGTGCGACTACAGTTATGGTTGTAGGCTTTGTAAATGCTGGTATTATGCAGCTTAGTCAAGCCATAGGTGTAATCATGGGTGCCAACGTAGGTACTACTGTAACGGCTCAGCTAGTGTCATTTGACTTAGAAGCAATTGCGCCAGTAGCTGTTGGTTTTGGTGTAATTATACATATGGTTACTAAGAGCGAAAAATTAAAAAGCTATGCTGAAATTTTAATCGGATTTGGTATACTTTTTGTAGGGATGACTTATATGAAAGATGCTATGTCTCCGCTTCGTGAAGTACAAGCATTTAAAGATATGCTAGTCAATTTTGGGCATAACCCTATATTAGGAATATTAATGGGATTTACATTGACTTTATTAGTTCAGAGTTCGAGTGCATCTATCGGTATACTTTTAGCTCTAGCATCTCAAGGAATGTTGCCTCTAGAATCAGCTCTTCCGATTCTATATGGAGACAATATCGGAACATGTACTACGGCATTATTATCTAGTATAGGTGCTAGCAAAAACGCTCAAAGGGCTGCCGTAATGCATCTTACCTTTAACATTATAGGAACATTGATATTTGCATTTGTATTAAATAGACCGATTATGATGATTGTTACTTCAGTTGATCCTACTAACATAGCTAGACAAATTGCAAATGCTCATACATTATTTAACATAACTAACGTGATTATTCAGTTCCCATTTGCTGGTTTAATTGTTAAAATAGCAGAGAGAGTTATTCCAGAAAAACCTGAGGAACTTGAACTTAAAACAACTAGCTTCATTGACTTACGTATGCTTAACACTCCATCTATAGCATTAAAAAATACTATAAAAGAATGTCTTCATATGGGTAATAAAGCTAAATATTCTTTAGAAAATTCTATGATAGCTCTTATTGATAAAGATAGAGATGCAGCATTTAGAACTTTTGATACAGAAAAAGAAATTAATCAGTTAGAAAGAGATATTCTAGAATACCTGATTCAGCTTTCTAACGCCGCAATTTCTGGTGAAGATAGAGCTATAGTAGATGAGCTTTTCAACACGATTAATGATATTGAAAGAGTTGGAGACCATGCCGATAATATAGCTGAGCTATCTATGTATTTTATTGAAAAGGATTTGACTTTCTCAGAAGAGTCTATTAAAGATATAAATACTATGTATGAAAAAGTAATGAAAACTTATGAAATGTCTCTTCAATCAATGAGAGAAGGAAGCTCAGAGCTTGCACTTAAGGTAGTGAAAATGGAAGAACAAGTTGATATAATTGAGCGTTCATGCAGAAGTGCTCATATATATAGACTTAATAATAGTATGTGCAATCCTGAGGCCGGTATAATATTCTTAGACTTATTAAGCAATCTTGAGAGAATATCAGATCATGCTTCTAATATAGCCAAAGCGGTTATAGATGCAAAAGGAAGTATTTCTGCATAAAGCTTGATAGAAATTCCATATCAAGATGCTTAGGAAGGATGTGTAATGATGAATAACTTAAAATTAGACGTCGCTAAATGTCAGCAGTTTGTGGCAAAACATGAATTAGAATATCTTAAGCCGTTAGCTAAGCTAGCAAATGATATGGTCAATAATAAAGCTGGTGCAGGAAACGAATTTATGGGATGGGTAGATCTTCCTTTAAATTACGATAAAGAAGAATTTGATAGAATACTAAAATGTGCAAAAAAAATTCAAGCGGATTCAGACTTATTAGTTGTTGTGGGAATAGGAGGGTCATATTTAGGAGCTAGAGCTGTAATAGATGCTCTTAGTCACAATTTTAAAAATGACCTTTCAAACTCAAAAAGAAAATATCCGAAGATTTTGTATGCAGGCAACTCAATTTCATCTACCTACATGGCAGACTTGCTAGAGGTACTAGAGGATGTTGATTTTTCTGTAAATGTAATTTCGAAATCTGGAACAACAACAGAACCAGCAATTGCATTTAGAATTTTGAAGGATGCACTTGTTTCTAAATACGGAGAGAATGAAGCTAAAAAAAGAATTTATGCAACAACAGATAAATCTAAAGGAGCTCTTAGGACTTTAGCTTCTCAGGAGGGTTATGAAACCTTTGTTATTCCAGATGATGTTGGTGGAAGATTCTCAGTGCTTACTGCAGTAGGATTATTGCCAATCTGTGTTTCTGGTATAGACATAACTATGCTTATGAAAGGTGCTCAGGATGCTAGAGAACTTTATTTAAGAGATGATTTAGAAGCTAACTCTCCGCTTGTATATGCTATGTATAGAAATGTGCTATTAAGAAAAGGCAAGGATTTAGAGTTATTAGTAAATTACGAGCCTCAGCTTCAATATATTTCAGAATGGTTCAAGCAGCTATTTGGAGAAAGTGAAGGCAAGGATAAAAAAGGAATTTTCCCAGCTTCTGTGAACTTTTCTACGGATTTGCATTCTATGGGACAGTATATCCAAGATGGAAAAAGAAATATTTTTGAAACTATAATTAAAATCGACTTGCCTAAAAAAGATATTGTTATAAAAGCACAGGCTGAAGATTTAGATGGACTAAATTATTTGGCTGGCAAAACAGTTGATTACGTTAATGATAAAGCTTTTTTAGGAACTACTCTTGCTCATACTGATGGAGAAGTACCTAATCTAGTAATCCATTTACCAGAATTAAATGCATATCATTTGGGAGAGCTGATTTACTTTTTCGAGAAAGCGTGTGCGATTAGTGGATATATCTTAGGAGTTAATCCCTTTGACCAGCCTGGAGTAGAAGCTTACAAGAAAAATATGTTTGCTCTTCTTGGCAAAACTGGCTATGAAGAGGAAAAAGCTATCTTGGAAAAAAGGCTAGAATTGGATGAAAACTAATGAACAGAACTAAAAAGCTAGTTTATTTATCGCTGATGATTTCTCAAAGCCTAGTGCTATATATCATAGAGTCGTTTTTACCACCTTTATCATTTATTGCTCCTGGAGCAAAATTAGGTCTTGCAAATATCATAACCTTAAGTGTGCTATATATTTCTGGGGTGAGAGATGCTTTTGTAGTGTTATCTATGAGAATATTGATTTCATCTCTTTTTTCAGGAGGAGTATCTTCTTTTATATATAGTATTTCTGGAGGGATGCTCAGCTTACTCGCTATGTCAGCCACTAAAAAGCTTTCTCGTTTTGACATAAGCATAGTAGGGGTAAGCGTATCGGGTGCGTTGTTTTACAATATAGGGCAGCTTCTTGCTGCTGCAGCTATAATTAGAAATATAAAAATTCTTATGTATCTGCCTGTACTTGCATATGTATCTGTTGGAACAGGGATATTTGTTGGAATAGTATCAAAATTTTTAGTTGAAAGATCTGGGTTTAAAAAATATATTACTAAAGCTCCTTAAGGTAAATGCCTAAAGGAGTTTTTTAATTAAAATCATTTGTATATATGCACAATTATGGTAGAATTAATCTAAAGATTCTAAACATTTGGGGCTAACTAGAATCTGGGAGTTTTACTTAATATAAATAATCATAGAGGGTCTAAGGAGTGGCAAAATGAGTAAAAACAGAATAAAAATTGCTATATTGCTTTCTGTAATAATCGTCATTGGATTTGTGTCATATATATATACTCAAAATAATCAATCTATAAAAGAGCAAGTGGTTATCAATTATTATTCGCAACCGGATATCAATGGTGTGGTGTCAGAAATTATAAGTAATTTTGAAAAGCTACATCCAGATATAAAAGTCAATCTAGTTGAGCTTCCACCTAATACAGACGATAAGCTTATTACTATAAAAAAAGCTTTCCAATCAGGAGAAATGCAAGTAGATGTTTTTGATTCTGATATAGTTTGGCCACCGATTTTTGCAGCCTCAGGCTGGGCTGAGCCATTGGATGAGCATGTAAGCAAAGAGGAGCTAGAAAAATTTCTTCCTGAAGCAGTAAACGCTAATCTGTATATGGGACAGCTGTGGGGATTGCCATATAGAATAGATGCAGGAATGCTTTACTATAGAAAGGATTTACTTGAAAAGTATAATAAAAATGTACCGATGACCTGGGATGAACTTGTAGAGACTTCTATTTATATCATGGAAAGAGAAGATAATATAAAAGGGTTTGGAGCTTCTTGGGATGAATTTGAAGGACTTACTGCAAATGCACTGGAATATATTTGGAGCTTCGGAGGAAGCGTATTTTCAGATACTCACTCTCAGCAAGTAAATATTAACACTAAGGAATCCATTGATGCATTATCCTTTATGGTGGATATGATACATAAGCACAAGATTACTTCTAATGAAATAACTGTATATAGTAGTGGAGACGTAAGAGAGAGCTTTTTTAATGGAGATATTATTTTTATGAGAGATTGGTCTAGTGGATGGGAGCTTTCTCAAGATGCCCAGAATTCTCAGGTAGTAGGTAAAGTTGGGATATCTGAGCTTCCTCTTGGTGATATGAAAGGAAATAACTATACTACGCTTGGAGGATGGCAGGTAATGGTGTCATCATTTTCCAATAAAAAGGAAGCAGCTATAGAGTTTGCAAAATACAGAACCTCAGAAGAAGCTCAAAAAGTTGGGGCTTTGAAAATGAGCCATCTACCTTCTATTAAAAAGCTATACAATGATTCAGAAATAAATGAAAGTATGCCATTTTTGAAATATATGTACCCATCTTTTGAAAAAGCATATTTAAGACCTGTGTCACCTTATTACGCAGAGATATCAAAAACAATTCAAAATTCAGTGCATAGAGCTTTATTAAATGAATTAACTCCAACTCAAGCTATAGAATTGATTGAAATGAACTTAAAGAATATAACTCAGACTAAACAGGTTGTTGCAAATTAATTTTGAAAGAAAAATTGCAATTTTAAATTATTTGGCTAGATAAAAATCCTAATTTTTAAAGCAAAAATGAAATATTGATGAATGCTAAATTCAAAAAAGAGGCTATATGTCTCTTTTTTTATATAAAAAATGATTTTTTATATGTAGATTAATCTTTTTTTTGCAATTTTTAAAACATTATGATAACATATAAAAGAAATTTTAAAAAAGGGAAAGAGGTGTTTTAATGAAGAAAATGGGACTGACGGGGAAAATATTCCTTGGCCTTATTCTGGGAGCTATATTTGGAATAGTACTTCATTATTTTGTTCCAGCTGGTAATTTTAGAGATAATGTAATTATTGGTGGAGTTTTAAGACTTTTTGGAAGAGGTTTTGTACAATCTATTCAAATGTTAGTGGTACCACTTGTTTTCGCTTCCTTAGTAGGAGGAGCAGCTGCTATTGGAGATGTAAAAAAACTTGGTAGAATAGGTATTAAAACTGTAGGATTCTATATGGTTACTACTGCACTTGCTATTACTGTAGCATTACTTATTGGAGAACTTATCAATCCGGGTTACGGATTAGATTTATCTCAAATAGTTACATCTGAACCGACTATAGGAGAAAAATCCAATCTTGTTGACGTTCTTTTAGGTATTATACCTACAAATCCTGTCAATGGATTGGCATCAGGAAATATGCTTCAGATTATATTCTTTGCTATATTAACAGGAATTACAGTGGCTGTCCTTGGTGAAAAAGCTAAGGCTTTCTCAGATTTTATTAATGCACTTAATGAAATCATGATGAAAATGACTATGATTATAATGCTGTTTGCACCTATAGGAGTATTTTGCTTAATAGCTTCTACATTTGCAACTACTGGATGGGATGCATTTGTTCCTTTACTTAAGTATATGGTGGCTGTTATTTTAGCTTTATTTATTCAGGCAAGTGGAACCTATATGGCAATGCTTTCAATATTTGCAAAGCTAAATCCAATCCGTTTCTTCAAAAACTTTGCACCTGTAATGAATCTAGCGTTTTCAACAGCTTCATCGAATGCATCTATACCTCTTAATATTGAAACAATGGAAAAACGTATGGGAGTTTCAAAATCTGTAGCATCCTTTACTATACCACTGGGTGCAACTATAAATATGGATGGAACTGCTATAATGCAAGGGGTTGCAGTAGTATTTGTATCACAGGTTTATGGAATTGAGCTTACTCTAGCATCGTTTTTAACAATTATTCTTACTGCTACATTAGCGTCTATAGGTACGGCAGGAGTTCCTGGAGTTGGTCTTGTAACGCTTTCTATGGTTTTAACCTCAGTAGGATTGCCAGTTGAAGGAATAGCTCTGATAATGGGAATAGATAGATTGCTAGATATGACTAGAACAGTTGTTAATATTACTGGTGATGCAGTATGTACTCTTATAATTGCGAAAAAAGAAAATGAATTCGACCAAGAGATATTTTACAATGACAACTCTGAATTAGAAGAAGCTGCAATGTAATAATAGAGATTGGTTTATGAAACAATCGAATATATAAATACTTAATCTTGGTATAAATCTATAAAAAGAGCAATACAGGGCAATTAATTCTGTATCTGCTCTTTTTTATGTTTTAATTTTTTATAATCTTAATGTATAATATAATTACTAGTTGCAATTTAATTGCAAGAAAAATTAAAAAATAGGAGACTATTATGAAAGAAAAGATTTTAGAAGTCAAAAATCTTAGCTTTAGTTATAAAGATCAGAAAGTTCTATCAGATCTTTCTTTCGATGTATATAAAGGAGATTATTTTGGTATATTAGGACCTAACGGTTCTGGGAAGACTACGCTTTTAAAGCTGTGCTTAGGTTTAATCAGCAGTAAAGAAGGAACAATAAAGATTTTTGGTGAGAATATAAAGGATACTGCTCAAAAAAATAAAATATCATATATTTCACAAAAATCAAATGCTTTTAATGTGAGCTTCCCTGCAACTGTGCAGGAACTTATTTACTCAAGCTTAAGGTCAGTAGGATATGATTCGAAATCGTCTAAAAAAATGACTAGCGATGCAATAGACTTGGTGGGTATAGGTCATATAGCAGATAGAAGAATAGGAAATTTATCTGGAGGACAGCAGCAGAAAGCATTTATAGCTAAAGCTATATCCTCAAAGCCCGAGATAATATTTCTAGATGAGCCTACAGTTGGTATAGATTATGGCTCAGAAGGATTTTTTTATGAAGCTATGCATATGCTAAATCAAAAAGGCGTGACTATATGTATGATTAGCCATGATATATCAGCTATTACATCTTATGCAAATAGAGTTGCTTGCATAGGTGAGGATACTTTTCACATCCACGAAAGCAATGACATCATGGATATAGAGACATCGCTTAAAAAAATATACGGCAAAAAAATGAGATTGGTAACACATTAGGAGGGTTTATGCTAGAATACGCATTTATGCAAAGGGCACTGATAGGCGGTTTATTAGTCTCGATTATCGCTCCTTTTATGGGAACCTTTATTGTGGTAAGGAGAATGTCTCTTATAGGAGACAGTTTATCCCATGTTGCACTTTCTGGAATAGTTTTAGCTGCATTATTTGGGATTGAGCCTATTTATGGAGCAGTGGTTATAACAGTAATTGCTGCATATTTTATTTTCTTCCTCAGAGAAAATTACGCCTCGTATGAAGAAATATCACTTGCTATTATAATGTCATCAGGGATTGCATTGGCATCAGTTCTTATGGGATTTTCTAAAAATATAAGAGGTAATTTTTTATCATATTTGTTTGGAAGCATAACAGGAATAAGCAATCAGGATATATATATTATGATTGCCTTATCAATTATAATATTTGCTTTTTGGGGAGTAAATTATTATAAGTTGTTTCACATGGCATTTGATGAAGAAAGCGCTAAAGCTATGGGAATAAAAACTGATAAGCTAGGTAAGATATTTATAATTTTAATAGCACTTTGTGTTGTTGTATCTATGAGGATTGTAGGAGTTTTGCTTATATCTTCGATGATGGTGATTCCTGTAGCTGCGGCAATGCAATATACACTTAGTTTCAAGCAAACTATAATTTCATCAATAATAATAGCAGTTATTTCAGTAATTGGTGGAATAACACTTTCTTTCTATTTTGATTTGGCTTCAGGGGGAACTATAGTATTAATAAGTGTAATAATACTTATAGCTAGTATATTGCTTAAGGGTAGGAGATGAGGATTTGATTAACAAAGAAGAAATCATAGAAAAATTAAGAAATAATGGACAAAGGCTAACTAGAATTAAATCTGAAGTTGTAGATATTTTTCTAGAGACCAAGGGATATCTTGATGCTGCAACTGTCCATGAAAAACTAGATAAAAATGCAGATTTATCTACAGTATATAGAAATTTAGAATCACTATATGATGCAGGGGTTTTAGATATAGTATACAAGAACGACAAAAGATGGTTTAAGCTTATTGAATCGCATGAACATACTCACTACGTAGTATGTGAAAAATGCGGAAGTAAAAAAGAGCTGGATTTTTGTCCGTTTTCTCATATAAATAGTCAAATAGAAGGATATGATATACACTCGCATGTGTTTGAGCTTTTTGGAATATGTCCGAAATGCAGGAAAAATGATTAAAATGTAATAAACTAGTTAATAACAAGAGTAATACTTAGGATTTAAATTTACCTATTTATTACTCTTTTATTTATATACAGAAAATCAAATTGCATATTATCATTAGAAACGTTATATTTATTATAAGATAGTAAAAAAATTAAACGTATTGGAGGAATTATGAAATTACACAATTCAGAAAATATTGAGCACGGCAAAAATAGCTTTTTTAAACGAAAAGAACAACCTGTGTGTGGTGAGATGCATGAAGTAATTCATATTTTAGATGGAAGATTTAAGGGACAACATCAAGCATTTCCAGAAGTAAAACATAGTATTCATAAATCTTTGGTTGTATATCTAAATAAATTATTAGAATCTGAGAATATACTTTCTAAGTCCGTAAAAAAGCTCATGAAGGTTGTAATTGGAATCAGCAATTTTGATGTAGAAACTAAACATTTGTCAGGAAAGCTTAAAGTACTATCAGAAGATTTATCAGTATTAAGTGAATCTAATTTGGCTTTAGTTGAAGAAACAACAGCGAGTATGAATTCAGTTAGTGATTCTGTTTTTAATGCTTCAGATACAATGGAAAAACTTTCTGAATCTGCGACCTATGTGTTGGAAAAGAATAAAAATGGATTAGGAAGTCTAGAAAATTTAAATAACATTAAAGAGGATATGGTTAAATCAGCAGAAGGGATGGGATATAAAATTGATCATTTGATTGGATTGACAGAAAATGTAAAGAACATTGTTGGTACTGTTGAAACAATTGCGGCTCAGACAAATTTACTTGCTTTAAATGCTTCAATAGAAGCGGCTAGAGCTGGAGAACATGGTAGAGGATTTTCAGTTGTTGCTGAAGAAATTAGAAAACTTGCAGAAATGACAAAAAATAGTTTAACAGATATGCGTAGCTTGATGGAGGAAATTCAAATTTCAGCAAATGAAAGTAAGCAAAGCATGGGAAATACTCTTGACTCAACTCACACTATGAACAGCATGATTGATGAAATTCACGATACTATTGATGAAAATGTAAATTTACTTGAAAGAGTAGTTTTAGATATTAAGTCTATAAATACGGATTTTTATGGAATAAAAAATGCTGTATATAATATTAATGAGGCAATGGAGGCTTCAAGCAAAGATGCTGAAGAGCTGAATTTATTAACTATAAAAATAAAAAATGATTCAGAGTACAGTGCTAAAATGGCAGAAACAATTTCTAAGATTGATTCTGAAATAACTGAAATAATTCACGAACAAATACATTCCTTAAACAACAGTGCACATCCAGTTACTAATGAGGACCTACTTTCAGAATTACAAAATGCAAGATTATCTCATAAAGCTTGGCTTAGTAAATTAAAAGAGATGGCTGAAAAGAAGGAAGTACTACCTCTTCAGATTAATTCAAAAAAATGTGCATTTGGCCATTTTTATCAATCATTTGAAATACATAACCCAGACCTACTAGAAGAATGGAAAATGATAGATGAGCTACATAAAAAATTCCATCAAACTGGTTCAAACGCAATTAATGCCATTGGATTAAATGACACAGAAAAATTAGCTCCATTAATTAAAGAGGCTGAGCATCTTTCAGAAAATTTATTTGAAGTTTTAGACAAGCTGACAGATAAAATTAAAAAAGCTGAAAGCATATAGAAAAAATAAATATTTTTAGGAAGTTTATAAAAAATCCTAGGTTAATCATTATATTAAACACATATATAATGATTAAAGCCTAGGATTTTATCAGTTGAAATTTAATTAGATATCAAATTGCTCGATTTTTTTATTCATAGAATTTACTATTTCATTAAGTGAAAGTGATAAATTGGCAAGTTCGTGGTTAGTAGTGCTGTATTGCTGAGTCGAAGCAAGAACTTCCTCAGTTGATGCAGCTGTTTCTTCTGTTATTGCTGATATATTTTCCATGACTTGAACTACAGAATTTTTATTAGCTATAGATATTTCTAAGGATTCATTTACATCGTAAATGCTACTTGCAATTTCAGATATTGCTTCAGAAATCTTTTCAAAGGTGTCCTTTGTTTTGTTTGTGCTATTGCTTTGAATTTCTACTGTAGATTTAATTTTTTCCACAGTATTAACAGTTCTATTTACGTCATTAGATATGTCATTGATTATATCTTCTATTTTTTTAGTTGAATTGCTAGATTCATCAGCAAGTTTTCTTATTTCCTCAGCGACAACGGCAAAGCCTCTTCCAGCTTCTCCAGCTCTTGCAGCTTCTATTGCTGCGTTTAAAGAAAGCAGGTTAGTTTGCTCTGAAATACCTCGTATTAACTGAATTATATTTCTAATACTTTGGGATTTCTCACTTAATTCAGATACAACTTTATAAATCTCTTGAGTATTTTCTTCATTACTGGATGTTGATTTAGAAAGTTCGTCAACTGCCAAAATACCTTCATTATTTAAAGCGGTAACTTGACTTGAGCGGCTTTGCATTACTGCTGTTTTTTGAGAAACTAAGTCAAGCTGGCTTGATAGTTCAATAATTCTTTGCAATCCATTTTCTGCGTCTTTTGCTTGGTCATTAGCTCCTTGGGCAACCTCGTTTATTGCATCTGAAAGCTGTTCACCAATTACTGCTGATTGATCAGATGATTCTATTAATTTTATGGATGATAAGGATACCTCTTGAGATACATTTTTAAGCTCACCGACCAATAAACCAAATTTATTCATCATTTCGTTAAAGCTAAGCGATAATTTTCCTAGTTCAGTATTTTGAGTTATAGAAGAACGTACGGTTAAATCCCCTGATTCAGCTTTTTCCATAAGCTTCATAATCTCAACTAGTGGATTAATTACTAACCTTCTTGAAAATAAAAATATAACAAAACCTGATAATAAAATTGCTACTATTGAAGCTATTGAAATAGTTAGCTTTAGCTTATCAAGAGGAGCTTCAAATTCACTTCTAGAAAGCTCTACCACCAATATAGAATCTTCGAGCTGAATAAAATTGGCATATTTTTTATCTGAATCTCTCAAATAATTAGCGTTTCCAGTTTTATTTTCTAATATTACTTTTCCCCAATCAGTTTCATTTAGATTCGTTCCCACTAAGCTTGAATCGTTGTGAGATGATATGGCGCCTTCCTTATCAACTAAAAATGCGTTGCCACCAAAGCCTATTGATGATTCAGCGATAATAGTATTAATATCACTATTCTTAATTAAATTTTCTAACTCGCTTGGCAGGACTCCTATTTGAACTACCCCTGGCGAATCAATTCTAGATACTCCTATATATTGAAAATATTTTCCATCAGTTCCTCTTTGAGAAGCTTCTTGAGCAAGCTCAAAATCTGGATTGCCTACTCCGTCATAAAACGGTTTAGTTTGCTCACTTGTCGAAAAATCAAATCCAAAAAAATCAGGTATATTTCCCCATCTTAAAACACCATTTTCGTCTGTAACATGGATTTCTTCAACACCTACACGTTTAGCTAAGTCAATCATAGCTTGAGTCTCTAATGCATTAGGATTTTTAGCTATAGTCTCCGCTACTAATTTTGCTTGAATAATAAAATTTTTATTAAGAGCTTCACTAAGAGTGGCTATATTTTTGTTTCCGCTCTCTATACTCAGAGAAATCTCTTGAATTTCAGTAGAAGCGACTACTTCCATTTGTTCATTGATTATATTTTTTTGTTGTAGAAAAGAATAAATCGATATGCTTCCTATGCTCAATGTGATGATAAGCAAAATAGGTATCATTAATCTAATTCCTATACTAACTATATTTTTGTTTTCTTTCATATAATTCGAACCCTCCTGAATTATTTAATCTAATATTAAAATAATGTTTATTATAACATCGGCATTCAATAATAAAAAGCTTTTTAGTCAAAATTATTAAAAAAACATAAATTTGATTTACTTTTACATTTAACATATTAGATAAGGAATTTAACTATATAAAATTTAACAAGAACCTAAAGTGTATTTAACATATCCAAACTTACTACTTAGTAAAATTAGTCTGTAATTTAAAATATCTGATACAGCATTAGGAGGAAGAAATGGATATTAAATTGAACGACTTTAAGAAGTTAAAAGGTAAATTTAGAAATTTTAAAATGCATAATACAAGGTTCACTTTAAATAGGCAGATGAGAGATTTTTTGAAAGATAAGTTTAAAATGAATCTAGACATGAGAATAATAGACAATCTTAGCATTCAAAACAAACTTTTAGTTCTTGTCTTAGTAACAAGTTTAATTCCTCTTATGCTTTTGAGCAGTATAGTGCTTGTAAATACGAGTAGCACAATGAAAGAAGAGATATACAAGGAAAATGAGCTGTACACTTCTATGACAAAAAATCGAATAAATGACTATTTTGATAATAGGCAGTCGGATGCAAAACTGGTTGCTCAGTCTAAGCCTATTAGAGAAGGGCTACAAGTAATTAATTCATTTGAGGCAGATAAAACTAAAATTGATGCGATAAATAAGGATTTTGAAAATATTTTAAAAATCGCAATAGATGAGTATAACTATACGGATGTTTTCATAACTAACAAATACAAGGAAGTAGTATTTTCAATTAATTATGACAAGCTAGACATTTCTCCTCTTGCTGTAGAAGGAAGCTATGTTCAAAAAGCTCTTGATGGAAATCAAAACTGGTCAAGTGTGTTTAGAAACAGCTTTATAGATGACAACATTATGGTTTTATCTACACCTATATTTGGATATCAAGATGAAGCTAGCCCTATAGGAGTACTTAATATAGTGCTTAATCAAGAAGAAATAAATAGAATTGTTCAATCTGAGATAGAAAAGATAGGAGAAACAGCGCAGATATATATTGTAGATGACAAGGGAATGCTTTTAACGGATACACTTAAGAATAAATCAGAGGAAATTAAAGCTCTAAATTATGAAGTGAAATCTAAAGCAGTAGATAGCTTGATAAAAACTTTAAATAGGGGAGAATATGATTATTCTGAAACAAAAGCCTATAAAAATTTTCAAGGGAAGAAGGTTATTGGAACTGTATCGACAGTAAATATAGGGGATTCCTATAGCGGAATTATAACTGAAATTGAGGAAAATGAAGGATTTTATAAGCTGTATGAACTAAGAAACAATTTGATTTTAGTAGCTTTAATCATAATATTAATCTGCTTTATTATAGCAACTTTTTTATCCAAAACTATAAGTCAGCCGATTAAGCAGATAACTAAATGGAGTGATGAAATAGCAGAATTTAAACTCGAGCATGATGAATTAAAGCAAGAGAAACTTCGAAAAGATGAGGTGGGAGAATTACATACAGCTATGGGAAAGATAGTCAATAATTTTAAGCAAATAATAAATCAGGTGAATACTTCTTCAAAGTCAATAGCAGAAATCTCCAGTACCTTAGATCAAAACTCCCTAACTTGTGAGCTTATGGCAAACGAAGTGGATAAAGCTATAGAAAACATAGCAGTGGGCTCTGAAAAGCAAGCTGAAAACTCTATAGAATGCTTAACTGAAACTGAAGTATTAAGTGAAATATTAGAAACTCAGGAAAGTCATATAAAGCAAATGTATTTAGAAACTAATCAAGTGGCTAATGTTACGAATAGTGGACTTAAAGTAATTGACGAACTAGAGCAAATAAATGAAGCTTCTAAAGAAGCAAATAAAAATGTTTATCACAAAATAAATGAAGCAACAGAAAGCTCAGTAAAAATTGGAAAGGCAAGTCAAATGATTATTGATATAGCAAGTAAAACGAACCTACTAGCAATAAATGCATCAATTGAAGCGGCTAGAGCTGGAGAAGCTGGAAGAGGCTTTGCAGTAGTAGCAGAGGAAATAAGAATGCTATCTGAGCAGTCTAAGGATTCTGTAAATACTATAAATGCTATTGTAAATGAAGTTAAGGATAAGAATTCTCAAGCTGCGAAAACTATTGATACTCTTGTTGAAATATTTGAAAAGCAGAAAACAAGAGTTATAGATACTAAGTCCACATATCATCAAATTATAGATTCAATTTCAAAGGTAAATAGTCAAGCCAATATGCTGAAATCCAGTACTGAGCTTATAAAGGAAGCAAAGAAGGCTGTTGAAACTAATATAGAGCTTCTTTCATGTATCAGTCAGGAAAACTCAGCTTCTACCCAGAAAATTTCTGGCTCTGTTAAAAATCATGCTCAGGCAATAACAAAGATAGTTGAGACCTCTAATATATTAAATTCACTTTCGAATGAGCTAAATCAAGCTGTTGAGGTTTTTGAACTATAATAATCAGATTAGGATTTAACATAATCTTTACCAAAAGTTTACCTTATCTAAACGAAAGACAAAATTTGAGGTGCTATAATTCAGTTGTAAAGACAAGTTAACAAAGTATGTAAAAAACATACTAAATAAAAAGATAAAATATTAGGAGGTTACTTAAACATGAAAAAATGGATGGCAGCATTACTAGCAGTGGCTTTGATGGTGGGGACGGTTGGATGTGCAGGTACAAGTTCTGAGTCAGAAGGAACACAAGAAGAAGTAGCAAGCGAAGCTTCAGAACTATCAGGACAGGTAATAGTTGATGGCTCAGGAACAGTGTATCCTCTTATGGCAAACATAGCAGAAAATTACATGACAAGTGTTCAGCCAGGAGTAAGTGTACAAGTTGGTAGAGCAGGTTCAAGTGCAGGCTTTAAGAAATTCATTCCGGGGGAACTAGATTTTGCTGATGCATCTAGAGCAATCAAGGATGAAGAAAAAGCTCAACTAGAAGAAAAAGGAATGAAATTAGGAGAAAATGTTCTAGAGTTTAAGTTAGCTCTTGATGGACTTACAATGGTAATAAACAAAGAAAATACTTGGGCTAAAGAAATGACTAAGGATGAGATTGTTAAGATGTATCTTTCTGGAAGCTACAATGCTGATGATGTTGTAAAGTGGTCAGATATAAGAGCAGATTGGCCAGCAGAAGAAATTAAATTCTATGGACCTAATGAAAATCACGGAACCTTTGAATTTTTCTTTGAAAAGATTTTAGATGAGCAAGATATGGTTAAAACTGCAAACCTGCAACAAGAGTATTCAACACTAGTAGACTTAGTTTCAAACGATAAAAATGCTATAGCGTTCTTTGGATATGGATATTATGCTAGCAACCAAGACAAGCTTCAAGCTGTTCATGTTGATTTTGGAAACGGACCAGTTGAGCCAACTCTTGAAACTATAGGTGAAGATCTTCCATATGCTGGCTTTACTAGACCAGTGTTCACATACCTAAACGCAGATTATGCAAAAGAAAGACCTCAAGTTCTTGATTATGCAAAGTTTGTAGTATCAAAGGATGGAGCAGCTAAACTAGCAGGGGACAATGGATTTGCACCTCTTCCTGATTCAGTATACGCAGAGTATCAAGCTCAGCTAGAAAAATTAAGTCAATAAAATTTTATATAAATTACTGGATAAAGATGAGGGATACTTTTCTCTCATCTTAGTCTGGTTTTAAATACTAATGATAAATAGCTAGATGGTTTACGAAAGGAGCATGGTTGTTATGGGTAGTATGCCCAATGTAAGAGAAATGATTCAATTAAATATCAGTAAGAATAAAAATACTTCAGATAAAATAATGCCTAAGTTTTTATTTGTAACAGCATCTATTTCAATATTAACTACTGTAGGAATAATACTTACTCTAGTTATAGATGCAGCAAAATTTTTCAGTAGTGTGCCACTTGCCGAGGTGTTTAGTACAAACCTGTCACCTCTAGGAGCAAATCCATCATTTGGAATCCTTCCTCTTATAAATGGAACTATATTTACCACGCTTATTGCTATGCTAGTTGCTATACCCTTTGGTTTATCATCAGCAATTTATTTAAGTCAGTTTGCAAGTGAAAGCAAAAGAAAAATATTAAAGCCTATGATGGAGGTTTTAGCTGGAATTCCAACTATAGTTTATGGATTCTTTGCTTATTCTTTTGTAACACCTTTGCTTATGAAAATAATACCTTCCCTAGAAGCTAAAAATATTATAAGTCCTGGAATTGTAATGGGAATAATGATTATACCTCTTGTCGCATCTCTATCAGAAGATGCTATGAACGCGGTTCCTGAGTCTATGAAAGAAGGAGCACTTGGACTTGGTTCTACTAGATTAGAGGTTGCTTTTAAGGTAGTAATACCTGCTGCTATATCAGGAATAATGGCATCATTTGTTTTAGGAATATCAAGAGCAATAGGAGAAACTATGATAGTGGCTATAGCAAGTGGAAGCAGTAAGGCATTTACCTTTGATATCACTAGATCTATGCAGACCATGACAGCTTATATAGTTGAGTTTACAAGTGGAGATGCAGGAAGCGGAACAGTTGGTTACTACAGCTTGTATGCTGTTGGATTATTGTTATTCTTATTTACATTAATCATGAATCTGCTAGCACAGTATATTTCTAAAAAATACAGGGAGGAATATTAATATGAACTTAGATGTACAAATTAAAAATACTGCTCCTCTTAAAAATAATTTAACTCTGAAAACTAATCCTGATAATAAGGGATTTGAAATAAACATGAAAAAAATGAAACACAGAATAGCCCTTGATAAGGGTTCTAAATTTATTTTTTCTCTTTCAACTCTAGTTTCACTAGTTGTGCTTGGAATTCTAATATATAGAATATCCATTCAAAGCATAGGCTGGCTGGATATGGATTTTTTAACTAGCAATCTTTCGATTTTTCCTGAAAAAGCTGGAATAAAAGGAGCTATACTTGGAACCTTATATCTGATGAGCATCGTAATACCAGTTGTGTGCATACTTGGAGTATCTACAGCTATTTATCTTGAGGAATATGCAAATAAAGGCAAAATCCAATCCTTTATAAAGGTCAATATATCAAACCTTGCCAGCGTGCCATCTGTAATATTTGGTTTACTTGGACTTGCTGTTTTCGGGAGAATATTTTCTTTGGGTTCAAGTATTTTAGCTGGAGGGCTTACTATGTCATTATTAGTGCTTCCAGTTGTAGTTGTGGCTAGTCAAGAGGCTTTAAGAGCTGTGCCAGGATATCTAAGAGAAGCTTCATATGCAATGGGAGCTTCAAAATGGACTACAACTTGGAAGGTAGTGCTTCCTGTAGCTGTTCCAGGAATACTTACAGGCGTTATTTTATCTGTATCAAGAGCTATAGGAGAAACCGCGCCTCTTGTCGTGCTAGGTGTTCCTACACTTATTATGAAGCTTCCGACTAGCATTATGGATGATTTTACCGCTATGCCAATCCAGATTTATTACTGGACTTTAGATACAGTGCTTACAAAAGAATATGCTAACCTAGCAGCTGCAACTATAGTAGTTTTGCTCCTAGTGTTATTTATAATGAATTTTACAGCTATTTTAATTAGAAATAAATTTCAAAGAAAATTTTAATTAGGAGGAATGAAGCTTGACAGAAAATGTAAAGTTAAGCAATGAAGTCGTTTATGACGTAAAGGATTTAAATTTATGGTACGGAAAAGACCAAGCTCTTAGAAATATCAACATGCAGATTCTAAAAAATAGAGTTACAGCAATCATAGGACCTTCAGGTTGTGGAAAATCAACCTTTATAAAAACACTAAACAGAATGATAGAAAATATACCAGTTGTAAGAACTACAGGAGAAATAAACTACCACGGAACTGATATATTTGATAAAAGTGTGAGGCTAGAAGAACTTAGAACTAGAGTAGGAATGGTATTTCAAAAACCAAATCCTTTTCCAAAGAGCATATACGAAAATGTGCTTTATGGACCTAAAATTCATGGAATAAAAGATAAGAAAATACTATCTGAAATTCTTGAAACTAGTTTAAAGGCAGCGGCACTATGGGATGAAGTAAAGGATAGATTAGATGACAACGCCTATGGATTATCAGGAGGACAACAGCAAAGACTATGCATAGCTAGATGCCTAGCTGTTCAGCCCGATGTAATTTTGATGGATGAACCTACGTCAGCTCTTGACCCTATAGCAACATCTAAAATAGAGGACTTGATTGAAACGTTGAAAAATCAATATTCTATAGTAATAGTTACTCACTCGATGCAGCAAGCGGCGAGAATATCAGATAAGACTGCATTTTTCTTGATGGGAGAAATGATAGAGTACGACGATACAAATATAATATTTACTTCGCCAAGAGATAAAAGAACAGAAGATTATGTAACTGGAAGATTCGGTTAGGAGGATATGATGATAAGAGAAGGGTTTGACAATGATTTAAAATATCTTTCTTCTCAGGTTTTAGGGATGATGGATATGGTAAGAGATATACTAACAGAGGTTATAAGGACTTTAGAAGAGCAAGATGTTCATGGAGCAAGAGAAATATTCAAATTTGACGACAGAATAGATGAGAAAATGAACCAAATTGAAGAAAAATGTATTGAGCTGATTGCTTTACAGCAACCAAAGGCAAAGGACTTAAGAACTTTGTTTTCTCTTATTAAAATGGTCACTGATTTAGAGCGTATGGGTGATTACTGCGTAAATATTGCTAGAGAGGTAATCCTTATAGGTAAAGAGCCTCTTATGAAAGAACTAAAAGACATACCTAAAATGAGAGATATCATACTAAATATGATAGATGCTACAAAAATTAGCTTTAAGGAGCTAGATGCAGATCTTGCAATAGAAGTGAGCAGAGATGATGAGATGATAGATGAAATTTATAAGGATATATATAATGAGATTTTACTAAAGATTCACGAAAACAGAGAAAATATAAGCCAAGGTACTAAGCTTCTTTTTATAGGCAGATATCTAGAGAGAATAGCTGATCATCTTACTAATGTATGTGAAAAAATAGTATATATTACTAGAGGAGAGCGACTAGAACTTAATTAGTAATGTTGTTTTAATTAAAACAATCTTTAGAAATATATAGAGAGTACAAAATAAATATATAATTTTGATTTTTATTCTAAAATGAAGTATATTAATACAAAAATATCCAACTGTGATATAATAAAACTAAATAATATGCAGTTAGGGGAGAATAGTATGGGAATCTATCTTGATAATGGAGCCACATCATATCCAAAGCCGAGTCAAGTTGCTAAAGCAGTATTTGATTTCATGGTGGATATAGGAGTTTCATCAGGCAGAGGCGGATATAAAAAAGCAATGGTCGCTGATAAGATAGTTTACGATACTAGAAAGCTTATCTCTAAACTATTCAATCAAAATGACCCTAAGAAGGTCATTTTTACTTTAAATGTAACTGAAGCCATAAATATGGCTCTTTATGGAATACTTGAAGAAAATGACCATGTCATAACAAGCTCCTTGGAGCATAACGTTGTTTGGAGATGTCTCAAGACCATGGAAAGAGATAAAGGCATAACTATTTCGAATGCTTCCTGTGACAAAGACGGAACTACAAAAGCTGAAGATGTAGAAGCTTTGATTAATAAAAATACAAAGCTTATAATCTTTACACATGCTTCAAATGTTCTGGGAAGTATCCAGCCTATAGCGCAAATAGGTGAGATAGCGAAAAGACACAATGTACTATTTTTAGTGGATACGGCTCAGACAGCAGGAGCTTTTGATATAGATATGCAAAGAGATAATATAGATATAATTGCATTTACTGGGCACAAGTCACTTATGGGGCCAATGGGAACTGGTGGACTTGCAATCAGAGAAAGCGTAGATTTTAATCCTATAAAGCAAGGTGGAACTGGGGGAGACTCTGCATATCCTTATCAAGTGGATTACTATCCAAATAAGCTTGAAGTAGGAACATTGAATATAAGTGGAATAGCAGGACTAAAATCGGCTCTTGAATATATAGACAATGAGGGAATCAAGACCATACATAATAAAGAAAAAGAGCTAAGAGCCTATGCTTATGAGCTACTAAAAAAAATCGAGAAAGTAAAGCTTTATGGACCAGATGAATCAAAGGATTCGGCTATGGTTATATCTTTTAATATTGAAGGAATGCGCTGTGAAGATATAGCATATAAACTCGATAAAAATTACGATATTATGATAAGGGCAGGACTGCACTGTGCTCCTCTAGCTCATGAATTAATAGGGACTATAAAAACAGGAACGGCAAGAATTGGGATAGGTTATTTTAATACTAAAGAGGATATTGATAAGCTTTATGAGGCTCTTGTAGAAATTTCAAATGAAGCTTAGTATTTAGGGAGATAGGAGAATATCATGGGGAAACTATTAGAAAGTATTATGCTTGATTTTATTGAGCCATGTACGGCTGATTTTAATAGAGTTAAGTTTCATGCAATTTTTGATAAGGATATTTCAGAAATCTTTCCATATTTAAATGCCAAGATGAAATCGGCTATTTACAATGTTAGCTCAAATAGCCTGACCTTTAAAAAAGAATTTAGATTAATTACTCTGCATCCTACAAAATTATCTGTATCAAAAGCTGTAAACGAGTTTGATGCATATGAAATAATGGATATGGTTATGGAGCTAGTGAACTCTACTTATGATAGCAAGTCAAATATTACACCTTTGTACGAGAGAAGAGCAAACCCATCTACTATAGAAGTTTATAAGTATCTTCCAAAAACAAATTGCAAAAGCTGTGGCTGTGCTACTTGTCTTTCCTTTGCCGCAAAAATGATAGCAGGAGAATATAAAATTAATTACTGCAAGACAATTTTTATTGAGGGCTATGAAGAGCAAAAGGAAAAGCTACTAGATATGGCTCAGACATTTGGCTGGGACTAAAATTATTATAGATGGAATTTAACAATTTCCTCTTGACTATATTTATACTAACATTCTATAACAATCTATTACCTATAGAAACAGAATTAAAAGATGTTATACTTTTATTTATGTTTTCTCTTTCAGCTGTATTATTAAGGAAGGGATTTAAAGATATAGAAAAGAAAGAAAACGTGGCATCTTAGAAGAAAACAACTTAAAAGAGTAACCAAATATATTAATGCTTATAAACTAATAAGAATAATATCAACATAAGTTTTAATTGGAACTGGTACTGGAACGGGTAAAAAAATCTAAAAATCATACGATATAATAGTGAGGATAATAAACAAAAGTCTTGAGTATTGAAATTACAATATTTAGGGCTTTTGTATTGTGATAGATAATATATGACAATATTACAATCAGCTATAATATGCAAAGAAATCTAAGAGCTATCAAATGGTAATCTTAACTTAATTAATGTAAGTAGTCAATTTTATAATAAAGAAATAGCAGAGTTTGACTTTGTTGTTTCTTGGATTCTTCAAGAGGGAGTATATAAAGAAAAAATTACGCTTATTGATACATCAGGAGAAGCTATTTCATCAAGAGAGAAACAGCTAGAAGCTCAAAATTATTTTTTTACATCCATCACTACTTTTACGGTCGAGTTTGAAAAAAGTGGCGTATACTATATAAGTATAGAATTAGATGATAAAGAATTTATGAAAATACCTGTTATAGTTAGTTCTATAGATACTGAGTAAAAGGAGATATGTTAGGATGACATTATTATTAATGTTTGTTTTATATATAGTTTCAATGTATTATTTTTTTAAGCTAAGAAAAATTGATAAAACGAAAAGTGAAGTTCTTTCTACCCTTATTATTCTAACTCCTGCAGTTAATAATCTACTACCTATTGAAACAGAATTAAAAGATATGATACTTTTATTTATGTTTTCTCTTTCAGCTGTCTTATTAAGGAAGGGTTTTAAAGATATAGAAAAGAAAGAAAAGCTTGGTATCGTAGAAGAAAACAACTTAAAAGAGTAAGCAAATATATTAATGCTTATAATCTAATAAATAATAATTTCATCAGAAATCTAACGGTATATGAAAATACCTCTTAAGGTTGTTATTAAGATGAACTAAGGAGAAAAAAATATGATTTCTGTTGTGATAATATGTATATTATCAATAATGACAATATACTATTTTTTTAAATTAAGTAAAATTGATAAATCAAGAAGTGATGGAGTAGCTAGTATTATTGTTTTTTCTACATTTATAAATATTTTGCCAGTAAATACTAATATAAGAGGGATACTAATAATATCTATTTTATCTCTTGCAATTTTTTTGTGTAGAATGAGCTTTAAAAATATAGATATAGAAAAAAAGAAAAGATTGATAACGTAGAAGTTAACAATCATAAAGACTAACAGATTATATTGGCAAAACAACTTGATATATAACAAAATTCTAAATAAGCCTTTAAAAGAATATTCGTCTTAGAGAATTTTTATTAAATTTATTCATAATGTTAAGTAGAAGATATTTACTATCCTTATTTATCTAGAACTTTTACATAAGGTATCAAAAAATAGAATAAATATAGAAGTTAGAAAGCATCCGTGTCTAGAAGGAAAACTGGACGATATAAGAAATACTTTCATACAGTTTGGAATGATATAAATTTATATTCTACAACTTTCTAGACTACTGACTAGGAAAGTGAGTGGTACATGTGAATAAATGTATTTATTATAAAGATGATTTGGAACTTACTTACAAAACAAAAGAGCATGTAATAAGTGCTGGTATTGGAGGGTCAAGGACACTTCCTTTAGGAATGGTGTCCGATCAAGCAAATAGAATTTTTTCAGCAATGGAGTTAGAAGTTTTAAGAAACTCTCCAATTTCATTAAACAGATATTTCTATGGACCTGGGAAAAGAGGCTCTTCATCTGATAAAAAGAGAACAAAATCTCCAATTTTGATTATGGAATCCGAAAATGAATTAGTAAATTTAGGATATTTAGAGTTAGGAGAGCCTAAACTTATACCGCAAATACGATTAAATGAAAAAAATGAAATAAGTTTTCATTGTAATAGTGATATTGGTGATACCCATGAACAACAATTGATATTTTTTGAGCAACTTAAATATTTTAAAATGGAATTATTAGAAGAAGTAAAAGAAAAAAAAGTATCTAAAAAAAATTTTGTTCTGGGATTTTTAAAAGATAGATGGTATATGTTTTCTAATATAAGTGAAATTAATCAAAATATTGAAGACTATATTTCAAAGATATCTCTAGAAGATATTAAAGAATCAAAGACAATAAATACGGAAAAAAATGTGAAAGCTGGTGGATACTTAAGAATAGATGAAAGATATTTAAGGTTTTTAGGAAAAACAGCTTTTAACACATTTGCATATTTATATGGGCATGAAATTGCATTACTTCCAGAGTTTGATAAACTGAGAAACTGGATTATTAAAGGAGGAGAAAATCAATTTGTCAAGCACTTATATAATGAAAGTAATATCCTAGATTACTATAAAGTGCCAGAAGATGCTCATTCAATACTATTTCATCAGAAGAATGAAATAGTATTTGCAGAAGTAAGAATATATGGAGAAACATTACCTTTACCTTGCGTTGTTTTGACTGAAAAATTCTCAAAGAAAATTTCTTCAAATGGTTTTATCTGTGATTGGAAAATAAAAGAAGAAATAACTTTATATGAACTTTTGAGAAGTAACCCATATAATAAAATCAAATAAAGTATTGTTTTCGTATAATAATTTCTGCAAAGGGTTTACTCTCTTTTTTCTATTTGGACAAATTTAGGACAAATTTTGTTTAAATTTTTCATAAACTATGGTAATATATTTTCTAATAAGTTTCATTTATGGTTAAAAGTTTATATGTATCTTATTGTATAATGATGTATATAAAACTAATACCATAATAATCTCTAATATAAAGATAAAGTGGCTGTGAAAAAGAGGTCTGATTTTGGAAACTCAAGAGAGCAAAACTCATAGGCTGAGAGGTTTTGCAGTGAAAGATATCTGATGTAGCTTTGGAGCCTTCTTTCTGAGCTTAGTAGGAAAGACGTATCCCTGCGTTAAAGGGTTTGAGAGCTGCTTTTAGCAGAATTAAGGTGGTACCGCGAATGAGTCCCTTCGTCCTTAAATTATGGATGAGGGGCTTTTTATATGCAAAAATATTAGGAGGGAAAATCATGACAAATCTTCCAAAAAATTATGATCCGAAAGAATTTGAATCGAGAATTTATAAGCAGTGGGAAGAAGGAGGCTACTTCAAAGCAAGAATGAAGGCTGGACAGCCATCATATTCTATAGTTCTTCCACCACCAAATATCACAGGCCAGCTTCATATGGGGCATGCACTTGACCATACGCTTCAGGACATACTTATCAGATGGAAAAGAATGCAGGGCTTTAATACTCTTTGGCAACCAGGAACTGACCATGCCAGTATAGCAACAGAAGTTAAGGTAGTTGAAAGAATTAAGGAACAAGAAGGATTATCTAAGGAAGAATTAGGAAGAGATGAATTCTTAAAGCGTGCTTGGGTATGGAAGGAAGAGTTTGGTGGCAAGATTGTTGAGCAAATGAAAAAGCTTGGAGATTCTTGCGACTGGGAAAGAGAACGCTTTACTATGGATGAAGGCTGTAATAAAGCAGTTACTGAATTCTTTGTAAGATTATACAACGATGGATATATCTATAGAGGAAATAGAATAATTAACTGGTGTGTGGATTGCAAGACTTCACTTTCTGATGCAGAAGTAGAGCATGATGAGGTTGCTGGTAATTTTTATCATGTAAATTACAAAGTAAAAGATAGTGATGAAGTTATAGAAATAGCTACTACTAGACCAGAGACTATCCTTGGAGATACAGCTGTAGCTGTTAATCCTAACGATGATAGATTTAAGCATTTGGTAGGAAAAACTCTTATACTTCCTATTTTAAACAGAGAGATACCTGTTATAGAGGACGACTACGTAGATATGGAGTTTGGTACTGGAGCAGTTAAGATTACTCCTGCTCATGACCCAAATGACTTTGAAGTAGGAGAAAGACATGGTTTAGAAAAGCTCATAGTTATGAATGAAGACGGAACTATGAATGAAAAAGCTGGTAAGTATGCTGGCATGACAAGATTTGAATGCAGAAAAGCAATAGTAAAAGACTTAGATGAAATGGGGCTTTTAGTAAAAGTAAAAGAACATAATCACAATGTAGGTCATTGCTATAGATGTCATAATGTAGTAGAGCCTCTTGTATCTAGACAGTGGTTTGTAAAGATGAAGGACCTTGCTGCTCCAGCTACTCTTGCTCTAGAAACCGGGGATTTGAAATTAGTACCTGATAGATTTGATAAAACGTATCTTAACTGGCTTAATAACATAAGAGACTGGTGTATATCTAGACAGCTTTGGTGGGGACATAGAATTCCAGCGTATTACTGTCAGGATTGTGATGAGATAATGGTAGCTGATAGCAAGCCACACATCTGTCCTAAATGTAAAAGTAATAATATTAAGCAGGATGAGGATGTACTAGACACTTGGTTTTCATCAGCTCTTTGGCCGTTTTCTACCTTAGGCTGGCCACAGCAGACAGCGGAAATGCTCAAGTTTTATCCTACCTCTGTTCTAGTTACTGGATATGACATTATATTCTTCTGGGTTATTCGTATGGTTTTTTCAGCCTTATATGTACTTGATGAGGTTCCATTTAGCCATGTATTCATCCATGGACTAGTAAGAGATAGTGAAGGTAGAAAAATGAGCAAATCACTTGGTAATGGAATCGATCCTCTTGAAATAATAGATACTTATGGAGCTGATGCACTGAGATTTACATTAGCTACAGGAAACTCTCCTGGAAATGACATGAGATTCTATATGGAAAGAGTGGAAGCATCTAGAAACTTTGCAAATAAAATCTGGAATGCATCTAGATTTATCTTTATGAATCTTGAAAACTCACAAAAGAAAGAATTTAAAAGAGAAGATGTAAATGAGGCTCTTGAGCTTTCTGATAAGTGGATAATTTCAAGAGTTAACAGCTTATCTAAAGAAATGACCGAAAATATGGATAAGTTTGAGCTTGGAATAGCTGTATCAAAGGTATACGATTTTGCATGGTCAGAGTTCTGCGATTGGTATATAGAGCTAGTGAAGCAAAGATTATATTCAGAAGATAGTATCTCAAAGGATTCTGCTGTATATACTCTAACCTATGTACTTGAAAAAATTTTAAAGCTTCTTCATCCGTTTATGCCATTTATTACTGAAGAAATTTGGTCTTACATGGAAAAAGAAGAAAAAATCATAGTATCAAGCTGGCCAGTATATCAAGAAGCAGATGAATTTAAATCAGAAGAAGAAAAAATGGATATCATCATAAATGCAATTAGAAATCTTAGAAATTTAAGAGCTGAGATGAATGTTCCACCTTCTAGAAAAGCTAAGCTTTTAGTTGTTTCAAGTTCAGCTATAAAAGCTGTGATAAAAGAAGGAGAAAACTACTTTACTGCTCTAGCTTCAGCCTCAGAAGTAAGCTATATGGATAATGAAGACCTAGTTCCAGAAGATGCTGTAAGTGTAGTTTTAGATGGTGCAAAACTATTTATCCCTATGGATGAGCTAGTCGATTTTGAAAAAGAGCTTGAAAGGCTTACAAAAGAAAAAGACAAACTAGAAAGTGAAATAAAAAGAGTTGTAGGAAAGCTTAATAATCAAGGATTCCTTGCAAAAGCACCTCAAGCTCTTGTAGATGAAGAAAAAGCTAAGCAGGATAAATTCGAGCAGATGCTAGATGCGGTAAACCAAAGATTAGAAAATGTAAAAGCAAAACTTTAGGCAAAGGAGCTTGCAAACAATGAATTATGAACAGGCACTATCTTATATATCTTCAACTTATTCTTTAGGAATAAAAAAAGGTACTGAAAATATATCTTATTTACTCAATTTACTAGATAATCCACAAAATAAAGTTAAAGTAATTCATGTTGCAGGAACAAATGGCAAGGGCTCTACGTGCTCATTTATCTCCTCTGTACTCACAAAGGCAGGGTATAAGGTGGGGCTTTATACCTCGCCTTTCCTTGAAGTTTTTAATGAAAGAATGAGAATTAACGGAATAAATGTAGAAGATCAAAGATTGGCAGATTTGGTTGAGATAGTCAAGGAAAAAATTGAAATAATGGTAGCAGATGGGAGACCTCATCCGACAGAGTTTGAAGTAACTACAGCAGTTGGATTTTTATATTTTGCACTTGAAAATGTAGATTACTTAGTTCTAGAAGTAGGACTCGGAGGAAGATATGACGCTACAAATGTCATTGATAATCCTATACTTACAATAATTACTTCGCTTAGCATAGACCATGTAGACCAGCTTGGAGATAGTCTTGCAGGAATAGCTTTTGAAAAAGCAGGAATTATTAAAAATTCAGTTCCGCTAGTATTATATCCACAAAAAGAAGAAGCATCAGCTGTGATATATGAGCAAGCAAAATTGAAAAATGCTCCAGTTTATCAAGTGGAGTCATCAAATGTGAGCATTAGTGAAAAGTCTCTTTACGGTCAAAAAATGACTATGAATATTTCAGGAGAAAGCTTTGAAAAGCTTGCTATTTCTTTAATAGGAGATCACCAAAGTAAAAATGCTCTTACGGCAGTAACTGCACTTAAGGTCCTTAGAGATAATAAATTAGCTGAGTTTACAAATGAGCATTTAAGACAAGGACTAAATGAAACAAAATGGGCTGGTAGATTAGAGCTGCTTGTAAAAGAACCAATTACTATAATTGATGGTGCTCACAATGAAGATGGAGCAGAGGTTTTAGCTCAGGCTATAAGAAAGTATTTATCTGATTACAAAGTTACTCTTGTATTTGGGATGCTTAGAGATAAGGATATAAATAAAGTACTTGGAATACTTCTTCCGGTAGTTGATAAAGTAATAACAGCTAGGCCGAACAGTGACAGAGCTATGACAGCAGAGGATTTAGCCCAAAAAGTAAAAGCGTTTGAAAAACAAGTTGAGGTTTCTAAAAATATTAAAGATGCTGTAGAAAAAGCAAGTATGATAAATGGAGAAAAAGAAGCTGTAGTATATGCCGGATCTCTTTATATGATAGGGGAAGTAAGAACCCTAATTAATAAAATGAATGATTCTCTTTAGAACTGATATTAAAAAACTGAGCCTATAATTATATGATGCCTCCAAAGGATATGGTCTAATTAATTTATATTAATACTTTATCTTTGGAGGTATTTTTATGAAAATAGATTAAGCTATTTCGAAGCTAGCATTAAGATATTCTTTAAGAGCATTGGAAAGCTGGTCAGGACATGAGGTTGTTTTATTTCCGCAGGTGATTCCTTCAAGTCTAGTGATAGCCTCGTGAATATCCATATCTTTAACTAAAGATGAAATTCCAATTAGATTACCTGGACATCCACCTACGAATTCTGCAGATTTAATAGTATTGTCTTCTATATCGAAGATTATTTCTCTTGAGCAAGTTCCTTGTGTTTTATATTTTAGCATGGGGTCCTCCTGAGTAGTTTATGGTTTTTTGATTAAGGTTTCTATTATTGAACTATATAAATTTGATGCGTTATTTTTCCAGTTTTCAGCTATTATATTGGCAGTTTTGTTAGTAGGTACATTTAAAGATATGCTGATATAGGGACGGTTGTTATCTATAATTTCTAGTTTTACATCAAACTGTCCGTCAGCTAGTTTTTTAAATTCTGCCTTAACCTCTCTATCTCTTATTATATTTTCTTTGTTTTTGTGTACAAATATATCTAGGCTTTCTTTTTTATCACTATCTATTCTATTAGTAAAATAATTAAGCGCGATTTTTCCTTTTTCAGAAATTGAATAGTAGTCTAGATTGTTTTTGTTTGTCAAGTTGACAAGCTCAGCTTCCTTAAGCTGATATAAGTACTCCTGAAGAGAAAAATAATCGAGCAAATCATTTTCAATAAATATATTTGTTATTTGACCATTAGTAAGAGGAAGCTGCATTTTATTTAATATATATAGAATATATAACTTATTTAAAGCAAGTTCTTCGGATGACTTTTCAAACACTATACCACCTCGTAATTTGACATATATTATATTACAAAGATTATTGTGCCATTAACAGAAAAATATATCAATATATTTATTCTAAATAATAGCTTTTTGTGATTGATATTTTATACTGCCTTGATTATAATAGTAATATTCTCGCTTTGGGCTTTCCGAGATGAAAAGTATTAAATAGTATGATATAATTGATATGTACATTATTACATTATGATAATTAGAGGGTGAAACTGTAGAAATGTCAAAAATGGAGATTGAGTGTATACGAAGTCTTAAAAAAAATCTAGCTCATGAAAAAGATGATTCTTTAGAGGATATCATTACTGTTGTGAATCCATCACTTGGTGAAAGGGTATTGCTACTTGGAAATATCAAAAATATTGGCAAATACATCAGAAAGATGGGAGCAGAGGTAAAGATACTTCAATGTGAAGATCAGGCTTTAGATACTACCAATTATTTATTAAATGAGAGCTGTGAGTTTATAAGTGGCAACATCGATAATATGCCATTTCAAGACGAATATTTCGATAAAGTAATTTTTTTGGAGAGCTTTAACAGCTTTAAAGATGAAAAAAGAGTGTTAAAAGAAATTGTAAGGGTGCTAAAAAATAGTGGTCAGCTTCTCATAAAAGAAAATGATTGTAATTGCATGTCCTATAAAGTAGAATCAATCAAATCTATCATAAGAGGAGAATATTGCAAATATTATAATCCTAATGAATTGTCTAGTATGCTCAAAGGTTTCGGTTTAGAGGGAACAGTTGAAAATGTAAACAAGAAGATGTATATTTATTTAGGAACTAAAATTTCATAAAGACTAGGGAAACCTAGTCTTTTTTTAAAATATTTAAGGTGGAATGTATAATGAATAACAACGTTTTGATAACTTTGATTGCAGTTTTATTTATAATACTCATAAGCATCCAATATACCTTAAACCAAATCTTAAAGGTACTTAGAGAAATAAGAATAAGTCAGAAAAAAACGGATAGAACAAAATATGATTAAATTTTGTTACGGGATTACAATTTTAATGGAGGTTTGAAATGGATATTGATAAAAAAGTATGGGAAGTTTTGTGTTCTGAGGAAGAAATCAATCAAAGAATTACTGAAATGGGAAAACAAATTAGCAAGGAGTATGAAGGCAAAAACCTATATGTTATTTCTTTACTAAAAGGGAGTTTTGTTTTTACAGCTGATTTAGTAAGAAAGATTTCAATTCCTGTTAAAATTGGATTTATGACTACATCGAGCTATGGACATTCAGATACTTCAAGTGGAAAAGTTCAAATGAAAGCGGATATTACTGATGATTTAGAAGAATACGATGTTATGGTAGTAGATGATATAGTAGACTCTGGAATTACTATGAATTTTGTATTAGAGCATCTAAAGACCAAGAATCCAAAGAGCCTAGCATCATGTGTTCTTTTGGATAAACCAAGCAGAAGACAAATATTTATGGAGCCAGATTATGTAGGCTTTACTATTGAAGATAAATTTGTAGTTGGTTATGGACTAAACTACGGAGATTATTACAGAAACATACCTTATGTGTTTGCTGTTACAAACGAAGATAAAGAGTAAGTTAAAAGCACTGCCGTGATGTTAAAATCATAGCAGTGCTTTTCCAAAATCAAAAATATAAAGGGAGGTATTTATGAATAGAGATTATATTTGGAATTTTAATGATGAGTTCATCAGTTATCTAAACTCCACTAGAGCAAATTTAAATGCTATGCCAGAGCTAGGAATGCAGGAATATAAAACTTCTGCTTACATAAAAAATGAGCTAGACAAGATGGGATATCCATATAAAAGCCATATTGAAACTTCAGTTTCAGGGATGATTAAAGGATTAGATCCAAGTAAAACTATTGCTTTTAGAGCGGACATGGATGCTCTAAACAGCAATAATCAAATCAAGCACCTTTGTGGTCATGATGGACATATGACAATCCTTCTTGGACTACTAAATTACATAAAAACAAATAAAATAATTCCAAAAGATAATATAGTATTTATATTTCAGCCTGCGGAGGAAGCACCAGGCGGAGCTCAACCTATGATAGAAAATAACCTAATGACAGATTACAATATAGATGAAATTTACGGACTTCATATATATCCCGAGCTTAAAAAAGGAGAAATAGGCTGTAAAAAAGGTCCTTTTTTAGCAAGAATATGTGAAATAGATGTTGAAATTTTAGGAAAAGCCGCTCATGGTGCAGCGCCTCATAAAGGCAAGGATGCTATTTTAATAGCAAGTCAGTTTTTAAATATGGTACAGGGAATTATTTCAAGAGAAGTCAGCCCTATAAATCCAGCCGTATTGACATTTGGAAGTATTCATGGCGGAAGCAGACGAAATATCATATGTGATAAAGTAAATCTAGAAGCTACTCTTAGAGTTTTTTCAGATGAAGTATATGACTTTATCAAAGCTAGAGTTATAAGTATAGCAAAAGGCTTAGAATTAGCTCATAATTGTACTATAACTGTAAATACAAATGACGACTATCCTGCAGTAAATAACGATGAAGCTCTTTATGAGCAGTTCAAAAGCCTTATTACTTCTGACGAATCACTTAAATATATAGACTTGGATTATTTGATGATATCTGAAGATTTTTCATATTACCAAAAGGAAGTCCAAGGTCTGTTTTTCATGCTAGGAAGCCAGAATGAGGAGCTTGGTCATATTCATGGACTTCACACTCATGAATTCGATTTTGAACCAGACGTGCTTTTAGATGGAATTGATATCTTTCTAAAAATACTAAAGTCAAAAAATGCTATTTAGAATCTAGATAAAGAAGTTTAATTTGATTTTTAGAGTAGTCAATTAAAGCTTCAGCTTTCATTTTTGCAAGCTCTCGTGAAATAGAGGTACGGCTAACTCCTATTTTCTCAGCGAGAGCTTTTTTAGTTATATTAAGTTTTATGATATTGGTATTTTGCTTTTTAGATTCGTAGTCAAAATAGCTTAATAAGCTTTGTCTTATAGTCTTACTTACATAATGTTTGATTTTATCACCAAGCATCATTGCATTGTCTGATATAAGCTCTAAGAATATTCTTAGAAAGTTTACATTTTCAGATAAAAGCATAAACAAAAGCTTTTTATCTATTTCTAGAAGCTCAGAATCTGTATGAGTTTCTACAGTCATAGGATAATAAGGATTTTTAGAAAAAATCAAATTTCCTCCTATTAAATCATCTCTTATAAACTCAGTCACATTCAGTAAATTCCCATCCTCGTCTATTCTATTTACAACTACTCTGCCAGATACTAGTATTTCAACCTTTAAGCACTGTTCAGAATCAAAGTGAATTATGCTATTTTTTTTATATTTGACTAGCTTTAGCTGCCCGGATTTTAAGTAATATTCTAGATCCTTATCAGAAACAGTATCTATAAGTGAAAGCCCCTCTAATTTTTTTATAATTGTTTTCATTATTTTCTCCATGTGTTACCTTGGTAACTCTTTTTATATAATTATACTGATATACTTTTCATAAAGCAAGAATGAAAATAGCTTTGAGTAAATTAGATTTAAAAGTAAGAATGGGGGAGAGTATGGATATATTTACACTTAGTTTTTGGGCAATATCAATTATATTATTTGTAATATCTATTACTAAAGACAAGAAAAAAACTATTATAGCAATGAAAAAGTCTAAAAGTATGATGAAAAATATGATAGGAGAGATATTAGGCATTATCTTTTTAATTGGATTGGTACTGACATTTATTCCACCTGAGACAATAAAAGCTTTTCTTGGGTCATCAAAATCTCCAATTGTAACAATTATATCTGCACTAGCAGGAAGCGTTACTCTTATTCCTGCATTTGTAGCTTTTCCACTGGTGGGGTCATTAGTAGATGCAGGGGCTAGCATAGTGCCAGCTGTAGCATTTTTGACGACCTTAACAATGGTAGGAGTAGTTACTTTCCCACTTGAGAAGAAAAAGTTTGGCTTTAAATTTGCATTGCTGAGGAATGCTCTTAGCTTTGTATTTGCGATAGCTATAGCTTTAGTGATGGGGGTAATATTATGAAGATAAATAAATTTATGAGAAAAAACAAGACTCTAATGTTTGTAGCCTTCATCTATATAGTGTTATTTATTTTAAATCCAGAAAAAGCAACAAAAGCTATTAGTAACAGCACATATTATTTAGTAGAAATGATTATGATTATGCCAGTGGTATATCTTCTTACTGTAGTATTGGATGCACTTATACCAAAGGAAGCTATAATAAAAGGATTTGGCTCTGACTCAGGATTGAAAGGAAATATGTTAGCTCTGTTTTTAGGAAGTATTTCAGCAGGCCCGATATATGCAGCTTTTCCGATTTCTAAAATGCTACTAGATAAAGGTGCTAGTTTAGGAAATGTAGTTATTGTTCTTAGCTCTTGGGCAGTAGTAAAACTACCAATGCTTGCAAATGAAGCTAAATTTTTAGGAGTAAAATTCATGACTATAAGGTGGGTTTTCACTGTTATTGCAATCTTTATTATGGGGTATATATTTAATAGATATTTAAGCACTGAGGATATTCCTAGTGAGTAAATTTTGAAAGAAAAATAAAGTGTCTATTGGATAATATAATAAATTAGGAGGAAAAATTTATGGTAGAACAAGTATTTAAATTCTCAACTGGAAATGAAAAGGCTGTAGAAAAATTAATTATGGATGAAAACGTACATTATATTCACATGGTATTTAATAAGGAAGAAGGTCTTCCTGAACATTATTCAAATTCAAATGTATATATGTCAGTAATAAGAGGGAAATTATCGATAGATTTAGATGACCAAGGAGTTCATGAATATGATGCTGGAAATTTATTAAAAATTCCTAAAGGAATAAAAATGAACGTAAAAAATCTTAATGAAGATACTTTAGAGCTGATAGTTGTAAAATCGCCTGCACCAAGCAATATGTAATGCAAAAAACCTATCCGAAAATCGGATAGGTTTATTTTATAAGATAAATACTAAGGGGGAGTGGGAAAATAGTATTCTATCTTTTGGACAAAAATTATTATAGCATGCTAAAAAATAAAATCAAGGACTTTGATAAAAGATGCACAATAAAAATAGTTGGCAATATTCAGAAAATATACCTATATAGTTAATGATTTATACTAATAAGACATAATACTAATTTCTCTTAAGAAGCTTATAAAAAAATATTACTCTAGAGCATTTCTCATATAAAGCCTCTTCTTCATGATTCATAGATAGGAAAAGCTCGTCTATATTCAGCTCACTATCTAAATAATTATTAAGATAATTATATAAATCATCTATGTCATGAAGGTCTCCGCTAGCTTTGTGAAAATCAGCAATAAATTTGTAAAGATGCTTTGAAGAAAAATCTATCAAATTCAAATCATATAGATACTTAAATTTTTTTCCAATTATCCGAGCATCGTGAAAATCATAGTTAGATTCATTTTCTGAATTTGCAATAATATCTATGAAATTTTTATATTCCTTAGTCCATATAGCATCTAGCTTATATTTCTTTATGATTTTATCAGAAGGTAAATATAGCTTTTCTGTTGAGATTTCAATTAGATGAGCTAGCTTGTTATATACATCATTATCCTTTAGTATTATTTCTATTTCCTGAGTGGACTCAGCAAGGTCACCTTCTAGCAGTAATTGTAGCTCTTCTAAATCTAAATTTAAGCTCTTAACAAACTCGGTTAGAACAAAGTATTTTCTTGGATTCTCAAGACTACGAAAATATGTGTTTAGTAAGCCATTCAGGGATTTTAAAAACTCTTTATTTCTTTTATCTAATTTTATAAAATAGTTATTTATGATTTTAAGCTGCCTTATTGCTATTCTTTTTTTGTGAACCCATGAAGGCGAATAGATATCTTGGGAATCAATATCCTCTAATAAGGATTCAAGTTTATTTTTCCAAACTTCATGCCAATTATCAATAGGAGAAACTTTTATATCTATAGAGTTTATTTTTGAGGCATAAACTCTATAAAGCTCTGCCCAATCATCTTGAGAAATTAAACCTTCTTTATAGTGAGCAAGAGAATCAGCATCTTTAATAAGCTCGCAGTAGCTGTCGTCGATTATTTTCTTTTTTGAATGAAGAGATATTGCTTTAGCTACTTTTTTAATTTTCTTATTGCTTAGAGTTGTTTCACTTTTAAGTAGACTAGAGCAAAAATTAGAGCCAGCTAGAGCATGACCTTTACCTATAAAGCCTTCCTTGGTTCTGCCAAGATCATGACCATAGGCGATTAACAGCGCTAGATTGGAATCTAAATGACGACTTTTAGCCAATTTTTTAGAATAAGCTGTTACGTGCTTTCTATGAGAAAGTTCAAATGCAGAATCTGCTGACTCTTTAGCATATTTTTTAGAAACTGCTTTTAATAGCTTTACTGGTTTCATATCAATCTCACCTCAATAATTTTGATTGCTTGATAATATATTTACCCAATATTCATCTCTAATCTCTTAATTAATATAGTGTAAACGAATTTATATCATATAGAAATTTGGCAAATTAAAAATTTATTTTTCTAGGTATAAATTGACATGAAGGTAATCAACTGTTAAAAAAATTATAAAAAGTTATAAACATGTGTTGGATTTTATAACTTTTTATATTAGTGTAATATTACAATCACAAATTAAAGGAGATATATATGAGTCAATATTATTCTATAAATGAGTTTTCAAAAATACTAGGAGTATCAGCACAAACATTAAGAAATTGGGATAATAGTGGAAAATTACATCCACATCATACTTCTTCAAATGGTTACAGATATTATTCACATGAACAATTAAATCAAGTTATGAATATTAAACTTAACTTGGATAGAAAAGTTATTGGATATTGCAGAGTTTCAAGCAATAAGCAAAGGGTTGATTTAGAAAGACAAATTCAAAATATGAAAACTTATTTAACTGCACAAGGGAGACCATTTGAAATAATATCAGATATAGGAAGTGGAATTAATTACAAAAAGAAAGGATTAAAAGAGCTTTTAAAATTAATAACACAAAACAAAGTTGATAAAGTAGTTGTATTGTATGAAGATAGATTATTAAGATTTGGCTATGAATTAGTTGAGTACCTTGCAAGTTTATATAATTGTGAGATAGAAATAATTGACAATACTGAAAAATCAGAACAACAAGAACTTGTGGAAGATTTAGTACAAATAATAACAGTTTTTAGTTGTAAGTTACAAGGCAAAAGAGCAAATAAAGCTAAAAAATTAATAAGAGAATTAATCAATGGTGAAAGCGAGGTGAATGAAAATGATAAAAGGAATAAAAGTAATGTTAGTACCTAATAACAAGCAAAGAACTACATTGTTTCAATATGCAGGTGCTAAAAGATTTGCCTACAATTGGGCATTAGCTAGACAACAAGAAAATTATAAGAATGGTGGTAAGTTCATTTCTGATAACGATTTAAGAAAAGAATTTACACAATTAAAGAAATTGGAAGAATATCAATGGTTAAATAGTGTAAGCAATAATGTAACTAAACAAGCTATCAAGGATTGTTGTATGGCATTTAAAAGATTTTTCAAAGATCAAGCTAAATACCCAAAATTTAAAAGTAGAAAACATGACGAACCTAAATTTTATCAAGATAACATTAAAATTCAATTTACAGGAACTCATGTTAAATTTGAAGGTTTCACAGATAGTAAAAAGAAAAACAAACAACAAATAAACTGGGTCAGATTAGCTGAACATGAGAGGATACCACATGATAAGAATATTAAATATATCAATCCTAGAGTAAGTTTTGATGGTTTAAATTGGTTCGTATCTGTTGGTGTAGAATGTGAAGATAGTTTAGAAACTCCTGTCAATCAAGGCTTGGGAGTGGACTTAGGCATTAAAGATTTGGCTATTTGTTCAGATGATAATACTTATAAAACCATTAATAAAACTAAAAAAGTAAAACAATTAAAGAAAAGATTAAAAAGACAACAAAGACAAGTAAGCAGGAAATATGATAATCTTAAACTAGATAAGGTATACAAAAAAGGTGAAAGACCTAAGAAAACTAAAAATATAATTAAACTTGAAAGAAAAATTAATAAAACTCATAAAAGATTAAATGGCATAAGACATAATTATTTACATCAAACAACTTCTGAGATAATAAACAGAAAACCAATGTTTGTAGTTTTAGAAGATTTAAATGTTAGTGGTATGCTTAAAAATAAACATCTATCTAAAGCAATTCAAGAACAATGTTTCTATGAATTTTATAGACAAATGCAATACAAATGTTTATGGAATAATATAGAATTTATTGAAGCAGATAGATTTTATGCTAGTAGTAAAACTTGTTCAGAATGTGGTGCAAAGAATAAGAAACTTCAACTATCAGATAGAGAATGGGCATGTAGTGAATGTGGAGTAGTGCATGACAGAGATAAAAACGCTGCAATAAATTTAATGAAATATGGTCAATCAATAGTAACAGCACTTTAAAAGCATCTGTTGATGTGTACCCATACGTTAGTGGGGATTTTAAGCCTTGGAAGTGTTAGACCACTTGAGTAGTATTAGAAATAATGCGAAAAAGAACACAATGAATAAGGAATGAAACATTAAAGTATTATAAATTATTGTTTTGTATAGTAATTTATAACTTTTTATAAGTTTTCTGTAACGGATAGAAAATACTATCATAATATGATATGAAAAAATAAAGGAAGCAGGTTGAAACTTTATGGATCAATATACTCATTTGCCTATGATTTACGATAGATTAATGCAAGATGTGGATTATAATAGTTGGACTAAATATTTGGTTGATATAATTGGCATCCATAATACTTCTGTTAATAATATACTTGAACTTGGATGTGGAAGTGGAAATATTACTAAACATCTTTTAGATATGGGATATGAAGTTGTGGGTATAGATATTTCAGAGCAAATGCTTGAGCTAGCCCATGAAAAGCTTAAAGATTATGAAGATAAGGTTATATTAATGGAGCAGGATATAAGAGAGCTTGATTTTGAAATATATGAAATTGATTGTATTCTAGCTGTCAATGACACCTTTAACTACATCCTAGAGGATGATGAAGTAAAAGATATATTTAATTTTATCTATTCTCACCTCAAAGAGACTGGATGCTTTATTTTTGATATCAGCAGTCCATATAAGCTTAAGACTACTCTAGGCAACAATACTTACGGAGAATCCATGGAGGATTTAGTATACCTATGGGAGAACTACTTTGATGATGAACATAAAGAGCTGACAATGGATGTGAACTTCTTTATAAAAAATGAAGATAAAGACACCTATAGGAGATTCGAGGAAACACATATTCAAAAAGCCCACGATCCCCTTAAGCTAACTAGATTTTTAGAGGATATTGGATTTAAGAATATAAATGTATACAGTGACTTTGATATATCTCCGGGATATAATAATGAGTGCCAGAGAGTATTTATATCTTGTAATAAATAATTTTAGGATTTTGAAAGGAGGCTGTTGATTTATCTTGATGTTTATTGAGGTAAATCGGCGACAAATAGATGAGTTATATATTAAGAGGAACATCGAAAAATCATGGAATAAGAATATTTGCAGCTGATACTACAAGTATGGTAGAGGAAGCCAGAAGACTTCACAATACAAGCCCAGTTGCTTCAGCGGCTTTAGGAAGAGCTCTTACAGCTTCTAGCATTATGGGAATAATGATGAAGGGCGATAATGACAAGCTGACCCTTAGTATAAATGGAAAAGGACCACTTGGTACAATAGTTTGCGTATCAGACTCAAAAGGCACAGTAAAGGGTTATGTGAGCAATCCACTTGTTGATATTCCAAATAGAGCTGATGGCAAGCTAGATGTAGGCTCAGCGGTTGGAATAAACGGACTTGTTACTATAATTAAGGATATGGGGATGAAAGAGCCTTATACTGGTCAGTACCCTCTTGTCAATGGAGAAATAGCTGAGGATTTGACTGCGTATTATGCATACTCTGAGCAGCAGCCTTCAGCTATAGCCCTTGGAGTGCTAGTAGATGTAGATTATAGTATTAAGGCGGCAGGAGGCTTTATAGTTCAGCTTATGCCTGAAGCAGAGGAAAAAGATATAGATATTTTGGAGAAAAATCTAAGCCAAATTACATCAGTATCACATCTTATAGATGAGGGAAAAACACCTGAGGATTTGATAAACCTAGTGCTAAAGGATTTAGAACCTATGGTTTATGAAAAAATTCCGGTGAGCTATAAGTGTGATTGTAGCAGAGAAAGAATAGAAAAAGCACTAATCAGTATAGGGAAAAAGGATTTAGATGAAATAATAAAAGAAGATAAGCTCGCTGAAATTTCATGCCATTTCTGTAACACTGTGTATCATTTTAATGAAGCTGAGCTTATAGATTTAAGAAAATCCTTAGATAATTAATATAAAATACTCCATAAGCAAAAAATATACCAATTTTAGATAATTTGGTATATTTTTTGATTTTACTTGGATTATTTGATAGAATAGACTTAAATACAGTGGTAATATAACATAAAACTAATAGCATATTTATTTATGAGGAGAATGCTCCATGAAGATGAGTTTTGGATTAGAAATTAACCAAAGCCAAAAAATGATACTTACTAAAGAGCTAAAGCAATCACTAGAGATACTTCAAATGAATAGATTTGAAATAGAGGAGCTCATAGTAAGGGAAACAAACGAAAATCCTACACTTGAAGTAGAAAAAAAGACGAGATAGATTGGGAGAAATATTTAAAAAATCTAAGAGACTCTTCATATAAAGTATATTCAAATTTCTTTGAAATACCAGATGATGAGGATAGCAATGCAGAGAATTATTTAAAAGATAATGTAAATATGTACGATTATCTGAGCCAGCAGCTTAGATTAATGAGCTTGGACTCAAAAGTATTTGCCGCTGGTTGTTATATCATAAGAACTTTAAATAAAGACGGATACTTTAAAGAGGATATTAGAAATGCTTGCAGAAATGTAGGCGTAGCTGAAGAGGTTTTTGCGGAGGCATTAGAGGTGGTTCAAAGCCTAGAACCTAGCGGAATTGCTGCTAGAAATATATCTGAGTGTTTGCTTCTTCAGATTAAGGACAAGGGAATCTCAGATAAGGTACTGGAAAACATTATCATGGAAGATATAGAAATGATAGGGGCTCATAAGTATAAGGAACTTTGCAAGAAGTACTCTATTCCTTCGGAAAAACTAAAAGCGTATATAGATTATATAAAAACTTTGGATCCAAGACCTGCTAGACAGTTCGCGTCTGATGAAAACCAATATGTGCTTCCAGATGTAGTAGTAGAAAGAAAAAACCATGGTTTCGAAGTTAGATTAAATAATGATAGCTTGCCGAGTCTAAAAATAAGTAGCTTTTATGAAAAAATGCTCAAGGATTCTATTGAAAAAGAAACTAAAGACTATATTAAAGAGAAACTTCAGAGCTCATTGATGTTAATTAAGAATATAGAGCAGAGAAAAAATACTGTACTAAAAGTTGCTAAAGGGATAGTAGAAGAACAAGAAGAATTCTTCTTATATGGCAAAAATCATATCAAACCTATGATACTTAGGGATATAGCTGAGAAAACGGGTTTTCACGAATCAACAATATCACGTACTGTAAATGGAAAATACATGCTTACACCAAAAGGACTTTTTGAGTTTAAGTATTTTTTCAGCAGTGGAGTAAAAGATTGCGATGGAGATATGGTATCTAATATAAATATAAAAAATGAGCTTAAGGATATTATAGATAAAGAAAATAAGAAAAAACCACTTAGCGATCAAAAAATATGTGATATTTTGAATTTAAAGGGTATAAATATATCTAGGCGAACTGTTGCAAAGTATCGCGAAGAACTAAATATCCCGGGCTCTTCAATTAGAAAAGAAATTTAATTTTTCCTCTTGAAAAACTACGGAATATAATATACAATAATTATGAAGCGGGACATAAATAAAGTCGATGGTCTTTAGGAGTCCCGCATAATTTTGAAAAGACAGGGAACGAAAATAAATCAGTGGACTTAAAACGTCCCTTGGAAGGTGAGGTGAGCATGAAAAAGCTGATTGATCTTCAAAGAAAAGTTGTACCTGAAGTTCTGGAAAACATGGAAAAAAGATATTCTATATTAAAAGAAATTTCTTTGAGTAGTCCTATTGGAAGAAGAATGCTAGCAGGCAAGCTTAACTTGTCAGAGAGAGTAGTTCGAACCGAGGTTGAATTTTTAAAGGAACAAAATCTAATTAATATAGATGCTTCTGGTATGTTTATGACAGATGAAGGCATAGATGTGCTAGAAAATTTAAGTAGCTTTATTTCAGAAATTAAGGGTATAACGAAATTAGAAGATATACTCACCAAAAGACTTGGAATAAAAAAGATTGTTATTATTCCTTCATCGATTGACGAATGTCCAGCTTGTAGTATTGACATGGCTAAAGCTGCAGGAAGATATTTCTTTTCTATCATGAGAGAGCACAAGGTTATAGGAATAACTGGAGGAACGACTATGCATAGCTTTGCAGAAAACCTTCCTCAAATGAAAACTGAGATGCCGCTCACTATAGTTCCAGCTAGAGGGGGACTAGGAGAAGAAGTAGAGATTCAAGCCAATAACATAGCGGCTATGGTATCAAAAAAACTCAATGGACATTATGTACTTCTTCATGTTCCAGATAACATCGATAAAGACATAATGGAAAGCATAACAAGCATTCCACAAGTTAAAAGCACACTTGAAGCTATAGATGAGATAGATTTGCTTGTGTTTGGAATAGGCAACGCATCTGATATGGCTAAAAGAAGAAAAAGCAGCGACAAGGAATGCATGGTAATCAAAGAAAGAGGAGCTGTATCTGAAGCTTTTGGCCATTATTTTAATATTGATGGTGAAATAGTTTATGAAACCAGTACAGTGGGAATAAAACTAGATAAGTACAAAGCTTTAAATGATATCATTGGTATAGCTGGAGGCAAGAAAAAAGCTGAAGCAATCTTATCAATAGCTAGAATCAATAGAAACCTAGTTCTTATAACTGACGAAAGTGCCGCTAATTACCTTATGGAAATAACAGGCGGATTTGATGATAATTAATTTTAATATTAAAATTTTAGGAGGTTTTTACAAATGGTAAAAGTTGCGATTAACGGTTTTGGTAGAATTGGAAAAAGTGTACTTCGTGCATATTTTGAAAATGGCGGAAAAGAAAAATTCGGTTATGATATAGTTGCTATTAACAACCCTGGAGATTCTACTGGAGCAGCTCATTTGTTTAAATATGACTCTTGCTTTGGAACATATACTGGCGATGTAGAATTAAAAGATGGAAAATTAATAATAGATGGACATGAAATAGTAGTAGTTGATAATAGAGATCCACTTCAATTACCATGGAAAGAAATGGGAATCGATATAGTTATTGAATCAACGGGTGCTTTTACAAAGAGAGAAGGAGCAGCTAAGCATATTGAAGCTGGAGCAAAGAAGGTTTTAATTACTGCACCTGGTAAAGACGAAGATATAACAGTGGTTATGGGAGTTAACGAAGAGAAATATGACCCAGCAAATCATCACATAGTATCTAACGCTTCTTGTACTACAAACTGCCTTGCGCCATTTGCAAAGGTTATAGATGAGAAGTTTGGAATTGTAAAAGGTCTTATGACTACAGTTCACTCTTACACTAACGACCAAGGTCTTCTAGATCAAAAACACAAAGATTTAAGAAGAGCAAGAGCTGGAGCTTTATCAATCATTCCTACTACAACAGGAGCTGCTAAAGCTGTTTCATTAGTATTACCTCAACTTGAAGGAAAATTAAACGGATTCTCTCTAAGAGTTCCTACTCCTACTGTATCTGTAGTTGACCTAGTAGTTGAGCTTGCAAAACCAGCTACTAAAGATGAAATCAATGCTGCTCTTAAAGAAGCATCTGAAACTACAATGAAAGGCATTCTTGGATACACTGAGGAGCCACTAGTATCTATTGACTTTAGAAAAGATGAGAGATCTTCGATTGTAGATGCTCTATCTACTATGGTTATTGATGGAAACATGGCAAAAATCGTATCTTGGTATGACAATGAGTGGGGATACTCAGTAAGAGTAGTAGATTTAGCTGCATATATGGTAAAAAAAGGACTATAATATAAAATTCTAACATAAGCCCAGGTTCCCGAAAGGGGCTGGGCTTTTTTGAAGGGAGAGAAAATCAGTGTCAATGCTAAATAAAAAGGCTGTAAATGATATAGATGTAAAAGGTAAAAAGGTAATAGTTAGATGTGATTTTAATGTACCTATGAAAAACGGTGAAATTACTGATGATAGAAGAATTAAAGGAGCACTAGAAACTATAAACTATCTTACTGAAAATAAAGCAAAGGTTATACTTATGTCTCACCTAGGCAGACCTGATAAAAAATATGAGCCTGAGTTTTCACTAGCTCCAGTAGCAAAAAGATTAAGCGAGCTTACTGGCAAGGAAGTAAAATTGGCACAAGATGAAGCTGTAGTTGGCGAAAATGCAAAAGCACTTACTGCATCTATGAACGAAGGCGATATTGTACTTCTTGAAAATGTTAGATTTGTAAAAGGCGAGACAAAAAATGATTTAGACTTTGCAAAAGAACTAGCATCACTTGCTGATGTATTTGTAAACGATGCATTTGGTACTGCTCATAGAGCTCACTCGTCAACAGCTGGAATAGCAAACTATCTTCCTTCAGCTATGGGATTTTTAATAGAAAAAGAAATTTCAATCATGGGAAAAGCGCTTGAAGCTCCAGAAAGACCTTTTGTAGCAATACTTGGAGGAGCAAAGGTTTCAGATAAAATTTCTGTAATAGAAAATATGATGGACAAAGTAGATACGCTTATTATAGGCGGAGCTATGGCATATACCTTCAAGAAAGCTCTAAACGTTCCAGTTGGAAGCTCAAGAGTAGAAGATGACAAAGTAGAGCTTGCAAAGGATTTATTAGAAAAAGCAAAGCAAAAAGGCATAAAATTGCTTCTTCCTATTGACCACATGGTTGCAAAGGAATTTAATGAAACTAGTGAATCGTTTGCCACTGATACAGAAGAAATTCCAGAAGGCTTCATGGGACTAGATATTGGACCTAAAACTATCAAGCTTTTTGAAGATGAAATAAAACAAGCTAAAACAGTAATTTGGAATGGACCTATGGGCGTATTTGAAATGCCTAAATTTGCTGTAGGAACAAAATCCTTAGCAGAAATAATTGCAAATACAGATGCTGTATCAATTATAGGTGGAGGAGACTCGGCTGCAGCAGTTGAACAGCTTGGATTCGCTGATAAAATGACTCATATCTCAACAGGCGGAGGAGCATCTCTAGAGTTTTTAGAGGGTAAAATTCTTCCTGGTATAGATGTACTTGAAAGCAAATAGGAGGCAAAAATGAGAAAACCTATAATAGCTGGAAATTGGAAAATGCATAAAACAATAGCCGAGGCGCTTGAGTTTGTAGAAAAAATTAAAGCTGAGGTTGCTGGAACGGATGTAGAGACAGTTATTTGCGCTCCATTTACACAGCTAAAGGATATAAAACAAGCAGTAAAGGATACGAACATCAAAGTAGGAGCTCAAAACATGCATTATGAGGAAAAAGGAGCTTTTACTGGTGAAATATCAGCAGCTATGCTAAAAGAACTAATGGTAGATTATGTAATAATAGGACATTCAGAGAGAAGACAGTATTTTAATGAGACAGATGAAACTGTCAATAAAAAAGTAAAAAAGGCTTTAGCTTATGATATAACTCCAATCATGTGCGTAGGAGAGTCTTTAGAGGAAAGAGAAGCAGAAAAAACTAAAGAAATAGTAAAAGACCAAACGATGAAAGGCCTAGAAGGACTTACTAATGAGCAGGTCTCATCTCTTGTCATAGCCTATGAGCCTATTTGGGCTATAGGTACAGGAAAAACTGCATCTAGCCAAGATGCAAACGAAGTAATTGCTTATATCAGAGAGGTTGTAAAAGACATGTACTCTGAGGAAGTATCTGAGGAAGTTCGTATTCAGTATGGAGGCAGTGTTAAGCCTTCGAATGTTGAAGAGATTATGAATGAAAGTGATATTGACGGAGCACTTGTGGGAGGAGCCTCATTAGAAGCCTCTGATTTTACTGCTTTAGTCAATTTTTAAGAGGAGAAATCTATATGAGAAAACCCGTAGCGCTTATAATTCTAGATGGCTTTGGATATCTGCCTACAGATAGAGGCAATGCTGTAAAGCATGCCAATACTCCAGTATTTGATTCTATATTTCAAAATTATTCACATACACTTATAGGTGCAAGTGGAGAAGATGTAGGATTGCCAGATGGACAGATGGGAAATTCTGAAGTTGGGCACCTAAACATAGGTGCAGGAAGAATTGTATATCAAGAATTAACAAGAATAACGAAAGAAATTAGAGAAGGCTCACTTTTTACAAATCCAGCCTTGCTAGAGGCTATGGAAAATGCTAAAAAAGAAGGAAGAGCACTTCATCTTATGGGCCTTTTATCAGATGGAGGAGTGCATTCTCACAATTCACATATTGAGGGCTTGCTTCTTATGGCAAAGCAACAAGGTGTAAAGGATGTCTATGTGCATGCTTTTATGGACGGAAGAGATACGCCACCGCAAAGTGGAAAAGACTATATCGTGCAGCTAGAAAACTTTATGAAAACTCATGGCATTGGAAAAATTCTAACTGTAAGTGGCAGATACTATGCCATGGACAGAGACAAAAGATGGGACAGAGTAAAGCTAGCCTATGATGCTATAGTAAAGGCAGATGCTCCAAAAGCAGATTCAGCACTTTCATGCATTGAGGCTTCATACCATGAGAATGTGACAGATGAGTTTGTGCTTCCTACAGTAATTGGAGAAGGACTGACTACGCTTTCTGCTCATGACTCAGTTATATTCTTTAATTTTAGACCAGATAGAGCGAGAGAGCTTACTAGAGCTATTGTGGATAGAGACTTTGATGGGTTTGAAAGAGAATATTTCGAAACGACATATGTCACCATGACTCAGTATGACAAAACTATGCCTAATGTAATAGTAGCTTATACTCCTCAAACTTTAGACAATACTCTAGGAGAATATATAGCATCTAAAGGAAAAACTCAGCTTCGTATAGCAGAAACAGAAAAATATGCCCACGTTACATTTTTCTTCAATGGAGGAAGAGAAGAGGCCTATACCAATGAAGAGCGTATATTAGTACCTTCTCCAAAAGTTGCAACCTATGACTTAAAACCTGAAATGTCAGCGTATGAAGTAACAGATAGGCTAATTAACGATTTAGAAACTAATCCTAAGGATTTAATTGTTCTAAACTTTGCAAATCCTGACATGGTAGGACATACTGGAGTATTTGAAGCAGCAGTTAAAGCAGTAGAAACTGTAGATATATGTCTAGGAAAAGTACTAGATAAGATAAAAAGTCTAGGTGGAGTTGCTTTTATAACAGCAGACCATGGTAATGCAGAGCAGATGTTTGATGATCTTGGTGGACCATTTACAGCGCACACTACAAATAAAGTTCCTTTTGTTATGGTTGATGATGTAAATAAAAATATAAAATTAAGAGATGGCGGAAGACTGTGCGATTTTGCACCTACAATTTTAGAAGTAATGGGACTTGAAAAGCCAGAACAAATGACGGGTATAAGTCTACTAATAAAATAATTATAATAAACCAAGGAGGAAACAAAATGTTTATATCTGATGTATTTGCAAGAGAAATTCTAGATTCAAGAGGAAATCCAACTGTAGAAGTAGAGGTAGTATTAGAGTCAGGAGAAATGGGTAGAGCTGCAGTTCCATCTGGAGCATCAACAGGTATCTATGAAGCTGTAGAATTAAGAGATGGAGACAAGTCTCGTTATTTAGGCAAAGGAGTACTTAATGCAGTTGATAACGTAAATGAAATCATAGCTCCAGAGCTAATAGGCATGAATGTATTTGACCAAGTTGGAATTGACCAAATGCTAATCGAACTAGATGGAACTGATAATAAAGGTAAATTAGGAGCTAACGCTATTCTTGGAGTTTCTATGGCAGTTGTTAAAGCAGCAGCTGAAGAACTAGGAATGCCTTTATTCCAATATTTAGGAGGAGTAAATGCAAAGGTTCTTCCTACTCCTATGATGAACATCATAAACGGCGGAGAGCATGCGGATAATAACGTAGATATTCAAGAGTTTATGGTTATGCCTGTAGGAGCAGACTCATGGGCTGAAGCGCTTAGAATGGGAGCAGAGATTTTCCATTCACTAAAATCTGTATTAAAAGGTAAAGGGTTAAATACTGCAGTAGGTGATGAAGGTGGATTTGCACCAAACCTTGGTTCAAATGAAGAAGCTTTAATGGCTATAGTAGAAGCTATAGAAAAAGCTGGATATAAGCCAGGAGATGAAGTTAAAATAGCTATGGATGCTGCTGCTTCATCATTCTATAGTGCTGATAAGAAAAAATACGTTCTTGCTGGAGAAGGCAAAGAGCTTACATCAGAAGAAATGGTTGCTTTCTATGAAGATTTAGTATCTAAATATCCTATTATTTCTATCGAAGATGGACTAGATGAAAATGATTGGGACGGCTTCAAGCTTATGACTGAAAGACTTGGAGATAAGATTCAAATCGTTGGGGATGACTTATTTGTAACAAATACAGCTAAGCTAGAAGAGGGAATTCAAAAAGGTATAGCAAATTCAATTCTAATTAAGCTAAACCAAATAGGTACTATAACAGAGACTCTAGATGCTATAGAAATGGCTAAAAGAGCAGGTTACACTGCTATCATTTCTCACCGTTCTGGAGAAACAGAAGACACAACTATAGCTGATTTAGTTGTAGCGGTAAATGCTGGACAAATCAAAACTGGTGCTCCATCTAGAACTGATAGAGTAGCTAAATACAACCAATTAATTAGAATAGAAGAAATGATAGGCGAAGTTTCTCAGTATGCAGGCATGAATGCATTTTATAACATTAAAAAAAGATAGTTAGATTTTAGGACTAAACTTTAAATCTGATTATGTTTTTTAAATAATAAGCAAATAATTATAAGTAAGTATGAAGCATTTAAAACATGTTAAAAACTGCATTAAAATAAAAATAGCGAGGGCTTATACAGCTCTCGTTGTTTTGTCTAAATACTTAAAAACAATATCCAAAATTTGCCATTGACAAATATAATTAATTTTGCATTACATATAATCTTATTTATTGCTTTATACTTATCACTATGTTAAAATATGTAGGTATGATTAGCATTTATATGCATAAGGAGGTGCTTAATATGAAAACATTTCTAATGGTTGTGGAGATTATTGTAAGCTTAGGTCTAATTGCTAGTGTACTTCTCCAATCAGGAAGAAGCGCAGGTTTCTCTGGGGCTATAACTGGAGGAGCAGAGCAGCTTATGGGAAACAAGGCAAGAGGTATGGATGTTATTTTTAGAAAAATAACAGCAGCGTGTGCAGTATTGTTCATAGTATTAGCAATCGTATTAGTAGCACTACAGTAAAAACAATATTATTAGGAGGTATTATCGAAATGCAAAACTTAATATGGGCTCCAATTATTGGAGTACTAGCCCTTGTATTTGCATTCGTTCTTTCTTCTAAAATCAACAAAGTTGATGTTGGAACTGAAAGAATGAAAGAAATCTCTACTTACATCCATGAAGGTGCGATGGCTTTCTTAACTAGAGAGTACAAGGTATTAGCAATTTTTATCGCGGTATTATTCGTAGTTTTAGCAATTGGTATCAATATACTTACAGCAGTTTGTTTCTTAGTTGGAGCTGCTTTTTCTACACTTGCAGGATTTTTTGGAATGCAAGTTGCAACAAAAGCTAACGTAAGAACAGCAAATGCAGCTAGAGAAGGTGGAATGAATAAAGCACTTTCAATTGCTTTTTCAGGCGGAGCTGTTATGGGTATGTCTGTTGTTGGTCTTGGTATCTTTGGAGTAAGTGTACTTTATATGATACTAACAAGCATGGGATATGACTCTGCTGCAGCAACTAATATACTTACTGGATTTGGACTAGGAGCATCTTCACTTGCACTTTTTGGACGTGTTGGTGGAGGTATCTATACTAAGGCAGCAGACGTTGGAGCGGACTTAGTTGGTAAAGTTGAAGCTGGAATTCCAGAAGACGATCCAAGAAACCCTGCAGTTATCGCTGATAACGTTGGAGATAATGTTGGAGACGTAGCTGGTATGGGAGCTGACCTTTTTGAGTCATATGTTGGATCATTAATCGCAGCTATGACACTTGGTATACTTGCTGTATCAAACTCTGGAGAATCATATGGAGTTTTAGGAGCTATTTTCCCTCTTGCAGTTTCTGCAGTTGGTATAGTCGGATCTATCATCGGAACTTTCTTCGTAAAAGGAGATGACAATTCAGATCCACATAAAGCTCTTAAAATGGGTACTTATGTAGCTGGAGGAATTACAGTTTTAGCATCGTTCTTCCTTTCTAATATGTTCTTAGGAAACCTTTCAGGTTTTTGGGCTATCATCATTGGTCTAGTAGTGGGAACTATTATCGGACAAATTACAGAAATTTATACTTCTGCAGATTTTAAACATGTTAAGAAAATTGCTGATCAGTCTGAAACTGGACCAGCAACTACTATAATTTCAGGTCTTGCTGTTGGTATGGAATCAACAATGTGGCCACTTATCATTATATCTATTGGTATTTTAGGTGCTTACATGGCTGGAGGACTATACGGAATAGCTCTTGCAGCTGTAGGTATGCTTGCAACTACTGGTATGACAGTAGCGGTAGATGCTTATGGACCTATTGCGGATAACGCAGGTGGTATTGCAGAGATGTGCGAGCTTCCAAAAGAAGTTAGAGCAATCACTGACAAACTTGACTCAGTTGGTAACACAACTGCTGCTATTGGTAAAGGTTTTGCAATTGGATCAGCAGCTCTTACTGCACTTGCTCTATTTGCATCTTACACAGCAGCTACTGGATTATCATCAATCAGCTTAACTAACCCAGAGGTTATTGCGGGAATGTTTATAGGTGGAATGCTACCATTCCTATTCTCAGCTATGACAATGGAAGCAGTTGGTAAAGCTGCATTCGATATGATTGAAGAAGTTAGAAGACAGTTTAAAACTATCCCTGGTATCATGGAGGGAACTGGTAAGCCTGATTATGCAAGATGCGTAGATATCTCTACAGCAGCAGCTCTTAAGCAAATGATTGTTCCTGGAGTTATGGCTGTATTATCACCTATTGCTATTGGACTTTTACTTGGAACTGAGGCTCTAGGAGGTCTTCTTGGAGGAGCTCTTGTAACTGGAGTTTTACTTGCTATCATGATGGCAAATGCCGGCGGAGCTTGGGATAATGCTAAAAAATACATTGAATCTGGAGCTCATGGCGGAAAAGGTTCAGAAGCTCATAAGGCAGCAGTTGTTGGAGATACAGTTGGAGATCCATTCAAAGATACATCTGGACCTTCTATCAATATCCTAATCAAACTTATGACTATAGTTTCTCTAGTGTTTGCACCAGTATTTGTTCAGTACGGTGGAATGCTTCTTGGACTATTTGGAAAATAATAAATAAATTTAAGAACTATATTCATAGCGAATATAGTTCTTTTTTTTATATAAATTAATTTTATTTGTTGACATCCTCTAAAATCGTGGTAGAATAAATCACAATACATAATACAGTATAAATATTAGGATGAATGTATATCCATCCAGAAGGGATAAAAAAATGGAAAACCTCATTGGAAATATGATAAATGCAAATAATAAATTTTATTTTAGCTTTTTTAGCTTGGGCTTTTATTTTTATAGCGCAAGTTATTTTGCATTTCAAAAATCATATAAAAATCCAATGAGATATTCTTTATATTATCCTCAGGTTCCCCAGGATTAAGCTTAAGGAAATACGGGAATAGTGAATAAAAATACCTGATAAACTTAGGGTCTCATTGAAACTTCAATGAGGCCCTTTTTTAATATCAGTATTAAATTTTAAATTATTATTTCTTATACTTTCTATTTGGCCAAAGAAAATATAAGAGTTTAAATAGATTTAATAGATTAACAATTAATAAAAATTCGATTAAAAATATGTAAATAATATAAGAGAAATTTAATTTGATAACTAACTTAAGAACTTATAACTAACTTAAAAATAAAAATAATAGGAGTGATTTAAATGGTAATAGTATTAAAGCCTGGTATATCTAGAGAAGAGATTGAAAAGATAAAATTAAAAATGCAAAGCCTTGGATGCAGTGTACATGAAGTAGTAGGTGAAAGTCGCCATATAATAGGACTTGTAGGAGATACAAGCAAAATAGATAAAGAACTAATAAGTGCAAACAAAAATGTTGAGAAAGTTGTAAATATCCAAGAACCATTTAAAAAAGCCAATAGACTTATTAAACCAGAAGGAAGCGTAGTAGAAGTGGCAGGAAGAAAAATAGGCTGTGGACACATAGGAATAATTGCTGGTCCATGCTCAGTAGAAAGTAGAGAGCAGATTATATCCATAGCAAAGGATGTGAAAACATCTGGAGCAGGGTTTTTAAGAGGAGGAGCATTTAAGCCAAGAACATCTCCGTACAGTTTCCAAGGACTTAGAGAAGATGGATTAAAATTATTGGTTGAAGCAAGAAAAGAAACTGGTCTTCCGATAGTGACTGAAATTATGTCAGCGTCTCATTTAGATATATTTGAAGAGCATGTAGATGTAATGCAGGTAGGAGCTAGAAATATGCAAAACTTCGAGCTACTCAAAGAGGTTGGGAAAAGCAAAGTTCCAGTTCTTTTAAAAAGAGGAATGTCTTCAAGCATAGAGGAATTCATAATGTCAGCAGAATACATCATGGCAGAAGGGAATGAAAATGTAATTCTATGTGAAAGAGGAATAAGAACTTTCGAAAATTACACAAGAAACACTTTGGATTTAAGTGCTATCCCAGCTATAAAAAAGCTGAGCCACCTTCCTGTAATTGTAGATCCTAGCCATGCAGCTGGACTTGCATGGATGGTTGAGCCATTATCAAAAGCGGCTATAGCTGTTGGAGCTGATGGGCTTATGATAGAAGTTCATAATGACCCAGCAAATGCAAAATGTGATGGACAGCAGTCAATAACCCCACTGCAGTTCACAAACTTAATGCATACTATCAATCAGCTAGCAGTTATTGAAAATAAAGCAGTTTCATTTTAGTAGGTGAATAAAATGGATGAACCAGATTTTTTTATAAATAAAAATCAAGGGGTTGCGATAGTTGGACTTGGACTGATTGGGGGCTCGATTGCAGGTGCTCTTAAAATAAATGGATTTAAAAATATCATGGGTATAGATACGCAAAATAAAGCTATTGAAGATGCTATAAATAAGGATTTTATAAAGCTAGGGGATACTGAACCTGAAAATATTTTACCTTTAGCTGAAATTGTTATTGTGTGTCTATACCCTAAAGAAACAGCTGAGTTTATAAAAAAACACATGAAAGATTTTAAGTATAAAGCTGTGATAACTGATGTTTCAGGAATAAAGTTAGATTTAATTAATGAAATTAATTCATGTCTTAGAGCTGATTTGGAGTTTGTAGGGGGACATCCAATGGCAGGAAGTCATTTTAGAGGCTTTGACCACGCAAACCCACACTTGTTTATGGATGCAAACTACATCATAACACCTACTGACACAAGTAGCCTAGAAGCTATAAGCAAAATAAAAAGTCTTGCCAAGATACTCGGATGCAAATCTATATCTGAGATTAATCCAGGCAAGCATGATGAAGCGATGGCACTAGCGAGCCATATGCCTCATATCACCGCACTAGCGCTTATGGACATGTGTGATGTAAGAGAAATGGGAGCCCTTCTAGGACCTAGCTTTAAGGATGCCACAAGAGTAGCACAAATAAACAGCAGACTATGGGCTCAGCTTCTTATAAGTAATAAAGAAAATTTAGACGAGCAAATAAAAATCATGGAGAAAAAAATGGAGCAGCTCAGAAAAGCAATAATATCATCAGACATAAAAGAACTAGAGCATCTTATGGAGCAAGCAGGAAGCAAAAGGAGGAAGATAGGTTGAAAAAAGTAAAAATAGAGCCTAAAGAATTAAGTGGAGAAATTTCAATACCACCATCCAAAAGCATTAGTCATAGAGCTGTAATAGCGGCGTCCTTATCAAGTGGAGTAAGTGAAATAAGCAACATAGTAATGTCAAAGGACATAAAGGCTACATGTGAGGCTATGAAACAGCTAGGAGCAGAAATATCTGAGGTGAAAGCTGAAAATGAAAGAGTAAAGCTTATAATTAAGGGAATAGAAGTATTTAAAGCGCCTAAAGCTTCCATAGACTGCAATGAATCAGGCTCCACTCTGAGATTTATGATTCCAATAGCGATGATGAGTAATAGTGAAATCAGCTTTATAGGAAAAGGAAAATTAGTTGAAAGACCACTAGATGTATACTACAAAATATTTGATGAGCAAGGAATACATTACGAAACAAAAGATAATAAGCTGCCACTTAAAATAAATGGAAGCTTAACTCCTGGTACTTTTGATATTAGGGGGGATGTAAGCTCACAGTTTATAACAGGATTGATGTTTGTTCTTCCTCTTTTAGCTTCTGATTCAAAGATAAGTATAACAGGGGAGCTCGAGTCAAAGGGCTATATAGATTTGACGATATCAGTACTTAGCAAGTATGGAATTGTGATAGAAAATGACGATTACAAAGCTTTTTATATAAAAGGAAGACAGGTTTATAAAGCATGTGATTATAGAGTGGAAGGCGATTTTTCTCAAGCTGCATTTTGGTTAGTTGCAGGGTGTTTAGGTGAAAAGATTACTAGTCGTGATTTAAATGAGTCTTCTCTACAGGCAGATAAAGAAGTTATAGATATTATAAAATCTATGGCTGGGAAAATATCTTGTGAAGATAATTCATTTATAGCTCAAAAGAGCCAGACTAAACGAACTGTAATAGATGCCTCGCAGATTCCAGATATAATACCGGTGCTTTCTGTACTAGCCTCTGTGAGTAAAGGTACTACTATAGTGAAAAATGGAGCAAGGCTTAGAATAAAAGAATCAGATAGACTTACAGCAACAAAAACGGAGCTAAATAAGCTAGGAGCTGACATAAAAGAAGAGGGAGACACTCTTATAATTAAAGGAGTGTCGAAACTTAGAGGAGCCAATGTAGATAGCTGGAATGACCATAGGATAGCTATGGCAATGGCAGTAGCGTCGATAAGGTGCGAAGGAAGCGTTATAATCGATGGAGCCTCATCTGTAGATAAGTCATATCCTAACTTTTGGCAGGATTTTAAAATGCTTGGAGGAGATATATGTGAGCAGAGTTGATCAGCTTAGATTCATAATAGATGATATCGATAAAAATATTGTGAGACTATTTGAAAAGCGAATGGAGACAGCTGAAAAAATAGCTCAGTACAAGCTAGAAAATAATCTAGGTATATTAAATACATCAAGGGAAGAAGAAGTAATAGAGTCAGCACTAAATGAGCTATACAATAAAGATTATAGAGATGAGCTTGAAGAATTTATAAAAAAACTTATGGAAATAAGCAGAAGAGTTCAGCAAAAAAGAATTTTAGGTATGGGCAAGAAAAGCATTAAAATTGGATTCCAAGGCGTAGAGGGTTCATTTGGACATCAAGCGGCTATAGAATATTTTGATAAAGATGCAGAGTTTATGGAGTATATGAGCTTTGAGGATGTATTTAAAGGCCTGTTAAATGGGGAAACAGATTATGGAGTACTTCCTATAGAAAATTCTTCTACAGGAAGCATAAGCTCAGTATACGATTTAATTGGAGAATATGGTTTTTATATAGTAGGAGAAAAATGCCTTAGAATAAAGCAAAATCTAATAGGATTAAAAGGAGCTTCTATTAAGGATATAAAAGAAATTTATTCACATACTCAAGGATTTGAGCAATCTAGCTCTTTTTTAAAAAAGCATCAGGAATGGAAGCTCATTCCCTACCACAATACAGCTTATAGTGCAAAAACTGTAGCTCTTTCAAAGGATTTTACAAAGGCAGCTATAGCTAGCGAAAAGGCTGCAAGGCTTTACAATCTAGATATCATAGAAAAAGATATCAATGACAACGAGAATAATTACACTAGGTTTGTCATAATCTCTAGAAAAGCTTTAGAATATATTGATACAAGCAAAATTAGCGTTATGTTCTCAATAAAGCATAGGGCAGGAGAGCTCTATAAAGTTCTTGAAGGCTTTCACCTTAACAATGTTAATATGCTGAAAATAGAATCTAGGCCAATAAAGAACAGACCTTGGGAATACATGTTTTATATAGATTTTGAAGGAAGCTTAAATGATATAGACATAGTTAAAAGCATAGAAAAAATTAAAAATAGTAGCACCTACTTTAAATTATTAGGAAATTATACGGCAGATAAAAATGCATCTTAAAATAATTATGTTAATGAAAGTTTGGTTAAGGGCTGTTTAATAATAAAAGAAAACCGTCAATAAAATGGATTAGTTCTTTAAAGTAGGCAGTTAAAATAACTGCCTACCTAAGTAAGGAAGCACTCATCCAGTTTAAATGACGGTTTATATATTTATCTTAAGCTTAACAGGTCACTGACTTTTTCAAAAGGAATTTGAACTTCATAGTAATTTCCTTTTGAATCCTGCATCAATATCACAAAAAAGAGTTTATTATCTATAGGTCTTATATAGTAGTTTGTAGTTTCATCTAATTTTACTGAGTTGGAATAAGCTTCAACTTTAGTTTTAAATGCATCCATATTTTTGCTAGAAACGGCTCTTGTTATAGGAATTACATTTCCATTTTTGATATCAAAAGCTTTAGATGTCAGTACTTTATAGGAAGCTGAATTTTTTACCATAGTCCCTTCGTAAACTACATATCCAGTCTTGTCTCCTATGTACATGATATTGATTTTGATATTGTTTATACCTCCATCTTGAAGAGAAGATATTTGACTTTTAGCGATTTCATGCATCTTAATAGCAACATTTGCTGGAGCTACATTTAAAGTTACTGTAATTTTACTGCCATCCATACCTACATTTGCCTTTAAGACTTCTGATAAAAAATCAAGTGGCACATACATTCTTCCATTTCTAACCTCTGGTGTGATATCAAGTCTGATATCAGCCATAGCACCATAGCTGTAATAGTAGTCGTTGGTAGTAGCTTTAGCAACGATAGCCTTATCATCGAGGGAAGCTGTTCTTGTCTTTGAATCCCAGCTTAAATCAAGATTAAATGCCTCGGCTACATTTCGTATTGGAAGCATAAGCTCATTGTTTCTAAAATAAATATCAGAATTTCTGACTCTTTTGCCATTTAATGTCAGGTTAACAGTGCTTATCCTAGATTTTAGATAACTAAGAGCATTGTCTCTTTTGGAATCTAAAACTATTTCTACTTTACGGCTTATAGAATAATCTGTAGCCGCATAGGATATATTTGTAGTCAAAATACATATTGCTGAAAGAATAACAGCATAAAAAGCTCTAGGCTTCATCTACATCACCTCTTAAGGTAATGATATAGTATAAATATTACATTATGCAGATTTTATCGTTACGATTATATTACGAAAAAAGATTAAACTAAATATTAATAACTCAAAAAATCAGTTATCGTTTAAGTAGTTTAATCTCAGTTCTTACTTTCTAAATGAAATTTCTTTTAAAACAGCAGTCTCATTACGTTCTTTTACCATATTGATAGACCATTCGTTTTGGAATAATAAAACAGGATGTGAATCTTCGTCTTCAACTATCATGGTATCCATAGTAACAGAGAATTTTGAAGGATTGAAGGCTTCCATTTCAACCCATCTGATATATCTATATGGAGTTCTTTCCATTATTACATCTACTCCATATTCATTTTTTAATCTGTACTCTAATACCTCGAACTGAAGTGAGCCTACAACTCCGACGATTAGCTCTTCTATACCTATATTAGGTCTTCTGAAAACCTGGATACTTCCTTCTTCAGCTAGCTGAGTAATTCCTTTTTGGAATTGCTTTCGCTTAAGAGAGTTTTTAGCAAATATTTTTGCAAAATGCTCAGGAGCAAAAAGTGGGATTCCTTCGTATTTAGTCTTTGAATTATCAGCGCACAAAGTGTCTCCGATTCTAAATATTCCAGGGTCATGAATACCTATTATATCTCCAGGGTAAGCTTCGTCTACGATTACTCTATCTTGAGCCATAAACTGCTGAGGCTGAGCAAGTCTCACTTTTTTATTCACCTGAACGTGATTTACTGACATACCTTTTTCAAACTTGCCTGAGCATATTCTCAAAAATGCAATTCTATCTCTATGTGTAGGGTCCATATTAGCTTGAATCTTAAATATAAAGCCTGTAAAATTATCTGTTTTTGGGTCAATAAGACCGTTGCTACTTTGTCTTGGAGTAGGAGGAGTAGTCATTTCTAAGAATGACTCCAAAAATGGCTCAACACCAAAATTTGTAAGGGCACTACCAAAGAAGGTAGGCGTTAGTTCCCCAGATAGGATTTTTTCCATATCAAATTCATCTCCAGCCATATCTAGAAGCTCAATATCGCTTAGTAGCTGTGAATGAAGAGTTTCACCAAGTAGCTCGTTGAACTTTGGATCATTAATATCACCGCTGATTACATTTCCTTGGCTTTGACCGTGGTTGCTATCTTTAAATAACTCAATTTGCTTTTTTTGTCTATTATAAACACCTTTGAAATCTCTTCCAGCTCCAATAGGCCAGTTTACAGGATAAGAGCGAATGCCAAGTACACTTTCGACTTCCTCCATAAGCTCAAAAGGGTCTTTACCCATACGATCCATTTTGTTTATAAATGTAAATATTGGAATTCCGCGCATCTTACATACATGGAATAATTTTTTTGTCTGGTCCTCTACACCCTTTGCGCAGTCGATAACCATAACAGCGCTATCAGCAGCCATAAGTGTTCTATAGGTATCCTCACTGAAGTCTTGGTGACCAGGTGTGTCTAGTATATTAATGCAATATCCGCTATAATCAAATTGAAGTACACTCGAAGTAACAGAAATACCTCTTTGCTTTTCTATTTCCATCCAGTCTGAAACTGCATGCTTTTGAGAACGTCTTGATTTTACAGAGCCAGCTAAGCGTATTGCCCCTCCGTAGAGCAAAAATTTTTCTGTAAGTGTGGTCTTACCAGCATCGGGATGTGAGATGATGGCAAAGGTTCTTCTTCTATTTACTTCATTTATAAAACTCGTTGTTTGTTCCGACATAAATACCTTCCTTATTCCATTTGATAAAATATATATCCATAACTATATAATTTTATCCTTAATAATAAGCGGTGTCAATGAATTAAAGCCAGATAAAGGGGTATAACACAAAAGCAAGCAAAAATTAGGAGGGAAAATAATGAAACTAAGTATAAAAGAGAGCATATTACAGCTCATGAGAGAAGAGGCATACAGCCCTCTTAGTAAAACTGAATTATGTCAAATATTTTGCGCTAGTAAAGCAGATAAAGATATTTTAAACAGCATACTATATGAAATGGAAGAGGAAGGCCTAATATACAAAACGAAAAAAGAAAAGTATGGACTTCCACAGAAAATGAATTTATTTGTAGGGAAATTAAGCGTGCATCCAAAGGGATTTGCATTTTTAGATACAGGAGTAGAAGGAGAAAGAGATATATTTATTCCAGCAAGTGCATTAAATGGTGCTATGCATCAAGATAGAGTAATAGCAAGAGTGGTGAAAAGCGAAACTACTCAGAGTCGTACTGAGGGCGAGATAATTAAAATAATAGAAAGAGGCTATACAGAAATTGTAGGAAAATTCGAAGCTTCTAAAAATTTTGGATTTGTAATATCAGATAATAAAAGGCTTACAGCAGATGTTTTTATAGCAAAAAAAGATTCAATGGGAGCTAAAACCGGAGACATAGTAGTTTGTAAAATAACTAAATATCCTCAAAAAGGGCGAAATCCAGAAGGCAAAGTAAAAGAAATTCTAGGAAAACAAGGAGAAAAAGGTGTAGACCTGCTTTCAATTATCAAGCAAAATGGTTTGCCAGAGGAGTTTCCTAAGAAAGTTCTAAAGCAAGCGCATGAAATACCAGAAGACATAGATCCAAGAGAAATTCACTCAAGACTAGATCTTAGAAATGAACTTATATATACCATAGATGGCTCTGATGCCAAGGATTTAGACGATGCAATTTCAATTGAAAAGTTAAATAACGGAAATTACAAGCTAGGTGTCCATATAGCAGATGTTACTCATTATGTAACTGAAGGAGCTCCACTAGATGATGAAGCTCTAAAAAGAGGAACCTCTGTCTATCTAGTAGATACAGTTATTCCTATGCTCCCACCAAAACTTTCAAATGGAGTATGCTCGCTTCATCCAGATGTAGACAGGCTTACCTTATCATGCATTATGGAAATAGATGAAAAAGGCAAGGTTGTAAGTCATGAAATCAAAAAAACAGTTATTAACTCAAAAGCTAGATTAGTTTATGAAGATGTATCTGATATTTTAGAAAATGACAACGAAGAGCTAAAACAAAAATACAGCTATATTTTAGATAAGCTAAAGCTTTCTGAGGAGTTAGCAAAGATATTAACTGCAAGAAGAAGTCAAAGAGGAGCCATGGATTTTGATTTTCCAGAGAGCAAGATTCTTATGGATGAAGCAGGAAATGTTACAGATATAATTAAGTATGATAGAAGAATAGCAAATAGAATAATTGAGGAATTTATGCTTATAGCAAATGAAACAGTGGCAGAACAGTTTTTCTGGGCACAGATTCCGTTTGTTTACAGGGTTCATGAGAATCCAGATCCTGAAAAAATAAGAGATTTTGTTAAGTTCATAGGAGCTTTTGGATATACTTTAAAAGGTGATGTCGAGGAAATCCACCCAAAAGAACTGCAAAAATTGCTTGGAGATATAGAAAATACTAAGGAAGAGTTAGTAATATCAACTCTTATGCTTAGATCTCTTAAGCAAGCCAGATATTCACCGATTTGTACTGGTCACTTTGGACTTGCAGCTAAGTATTACACTCATTTTACTTCTCCTATTAGAAGATATCCTGACCTTCAGATTCACAGGATAATAAAAGAAACTATTGATGAGTCTCTAAATGAAAAACGACTTAATAGATTAAAAGCTATAGTTGAGAAGGCATCAGAGCAGTCTTCTATAAGAGAAAGAGAAGCAGATGAAGCCCAAAGGCAAGTTGAAGACCTTAGAAAAGCTGAGTATATGAAGAACCATGTAGGAGAAGAATATGAAGGAGTTATTTCTTCAATTACTTCATTTGGTATGTTTGTAGAGCTTTACAACACAGTAGAAGGTCTAATAAGACTTAACAATCTTTCAGATGATTATTATATCTTCGATCAAGAAAATTATTTGTTATTTGGAGAGCATACGAAAAAAACCTTCAAAATCGGAGATAAAATAAATATCAAGGTAGATAGTGTCAATATACCTCTTAGAGAAGTGAACTTTGTCCTAGCTTAATTTAATTTTTTCGTTAAAAAATCATGTAAAATATGATAATATGGTTTATGTATATAAACTTATAAAAAGAATTCAAAAATTGAATCGTTAAAAAATAATAAAAATTATAGTCTGAAGGGGAGTGCTATAACCTTATGAATACCTTGTCAGTAAAGATTCATGAAGATGTACATTATATTGGAGTAAATGACAGAGAAACCCATTTGTTTGAAAATATGTGGCCGCTAGATAACGGAATAAGCTATAACTCATATCTTTTAACTGGAGAAAAAAATGTACTTTTAGATACAGTGAAAATTACTAAAGTAGATAGCTTCTTAGTAAAAATTCAAAACATCCTAAAAGATAAGCCACTTGATTACCTTGTAATTCATCATATGGAGCCAGACCACTCAGGCTCTATAAAATCTGTAATAGATATGTATCCAGATGTAAAGCTTGTAGGAAACAAAAAAACTCAAGATTTCTTAGAAGCGTTTTATGGGGTAACCGGAAATTTCATTGAAGTTAAAGAAGGCGATACTTTAGATTTAGGAGATAAAAAGCTTACATTTTATATGACTCCTATGGTTCACTGGCCAGAGTCTATGGTGAGCTATGAATCAAAGCATAAAATATTATTTTCCCAAGATGCTTTTGGGGGTTTTGGTGCTTTAGATGGTCCTATTTTTGATGATGAAATAAACTGGGATTTTTATGAATCAGAAACTAGAAGATATTATTCTAATATAGTTGGAAAGCATAGTAAGCAAGTTCAAGTAGCTATAAAAAAACTAGCTGGACTTGATATATCTATGATATGCCCTGTGCATGGACCAGTATGGAGAAGCAAGCCTGAAAAGATAGTTTCTCTATATGATAAATGGAGTAAATTTGACACAGATGAAGGTGTTGTAATAGTATACGGTACTATGTACGGAAACACTTCTATCATGGCAGAGGCTATAGCAAGAGTACTTGCTGAAGAAGGTATCAAAGATGTGAAGATGTATGACGTATCCAAAACTCATAACTCACATATTATAAATGAAATCTGGAAGTACAAGGGCTTAATCCTTGGAAGCTGTACCTACAACAACGGACTTTTCCCAATAATGAGCAACCTTGTAAATGTAATCAAAATGAACAATATTCAAAACCACATTTTAGGAGTTTTCGGCTCGTATAGCTGGAGTGGGGGAGCAGTTAAAACATTAAAAGAGTTTGGCGAAACTTGCCAGTATGATTTTATAGAAAATGTAGTTGAAGTTAAATGCTCACCTGCAATTGATGACCTTGAAAAATGTGCAGAGATAGCTAAAGAAATGGCTAAGAGGCTAAAAGAAAGCAGATAAAGGTGATATAAATGGAAGGTTCGAAAACCGTAGCAACCAATCGAAAAGCAAGATTCAATTACGAAATCATAGAAACGTATGAAGTCGGAATCGAACTAAAGGGAACAGAAGTAAAATCAATAAGAGCTGGAAAAGTAAACCTAGGAGAGGGCTATGCAAGTGTTGATAACGGAGAGGTTTTTCTAAAGCAAGTGCATATCAGCCCATATGAACAAGGAAATATTTTTAATGTAGACCCTCTTAGAGTAAGAAAGCTTTTACTTCATAAACAGGAGATTAGAAAGCTTATAGGAGAAACTACTCAAAAAGGCTACTCCCTCATACCTCTTTCCATGTATCTTAAGCGTGGGAAAGTTAAAGTACAGCTTGCTCTTGCAAAAGGTAAGAAGAATTACGATAAGAGAGAATCTCTTGCCAAAAAAGATGCTCAGCGCAGGATGGAAAGAGAAATAAAAGACAGATATTAATTATATTGTTGCAACCGCTTCTATTGTCAAGGAGCGGTTGTAGTTATATTGAGAAGAAAAGTTAAAAATTATTACATATATAATTTTGTAGGAGATGATTTATGAAAATTTATAAAAGTGTCCTTAGTATTTTTTGTATTTTGACTATTCTTTTTTCTTTCACTTCCTGCTCTAGTAAACCTACAGAGAAAGAAAATCCCTTAGATCCTCAAAAACCAGTTACTGTAGTATTATGGCATTATTATAATGGAAATATAAAAGAAAAATTTGATGAGATAGTATCTGAATTTAATGAAACTGTAGGTATGGAAAAAGGGATTGTTGTAGATGCTCAAAGTCAAGGAGATGTAGACCAGTTAGCTACATCAGTACAAAATTCTGTTAATCAGGCAATAGGTTCTTCTCCTATGCCAGATCTTTTTGCGGCTTATCCAGATACAGCGCTTACGGTTCACAAAATAAAAGGTCTTGTGAACTTAGAACAGTATTTTACTCAAGAGGAGTTAAATGAATATAGAAAAGAATTTTTAGAAGAAGGCAATTTTTTGTTTGATGAAGGCTTGTATATAATGCCTATTGCAAAATCAACAGAAAACCTATTTATAAATAAAACCTCCTGGGAGGAGTTTGCTAGTGAAAATTCCATAGACGATAAAAAGCTTCAAACCTGGGAAGGACTCACTGAAGTAGCTGCTTTATACTATGAAAAAACTGGAAAGAGCTTTTTTGGAATTGATTCAAATGCGAACTATATGATACAAGCAGCTATGCAGCTTGAAAATGAAATATATAAATATAATGAAGACGGCTCTGCTGAGTTTAACCTATCAAAAGATTCAGCTTATAAGGTATGGCAAAACTATTATGTACCATATATAAACAAGCATTTTGCAAAAACTGGCAGATTCAGCTCTGACGATGCAAAGACAGGAAGTGTAATTGCTTATGTAGGCTCAACTGCTGGTGCATCATATTTCCCAACAGAAGTTACCTTTAGTCAAGATAATATAGTACAAATAGAACCTCTCACTATAGCTTACCCACATTTCGAAAGTGGAAATCCAGTAGCTATTCAGCAGGGAGCAGGAATATGTATGACAAAGAGCGACTATGCACATGAATATGCATCAGCAGAGTTTTTGAAATGGTTTACAGATACAAAACAAAACGTCAAATTTGCAATAACTACTGGATATTTTCCAGTTAAAAACGAAGCCTTAAGCGAAGAAATATTATTAGCTGCTCTTGAGGAAAACAATATTAATAGTGAATCTATAAAGTCGACTATAAAAACAACTAGCAAAATGCTGGAAACCTATGAGCTATACAGCAATAAGCCCTTTGATAAGAGCTATGAGATGAGAAGATTTTTAGAAACCAGCTTGTTTGACAAGGTTACAACAGACTTAGAGGCTTTAGATTCAAGCAATATGAAGATGGATGAAAGAGCTCAGGCTATAGAAGAGCTAACCAGTATGCCTAGCTTTGAAAAATGGTACGAGGATTTAGTAAATAATGCCAACAAAATTCTAAAAGGATAAGGACGTTATCATGAGACGGATATTGAGACAAAGAAATTCAATTGTATATAGATTGACTATTTTTGCGATTATTATAATTGTAATACAGTCTTTGTTTTTAATAGCTGTTTTAGTCAATGGAGGAGTTTTAAGACAAGCTAAATTAAATGCTTATGAATCCTTTAGCGATAAAGTACAAGGTAGAAAAGCATATTTAGAGCTTGAGATGAAAAATAGATGGACAAATGTAGACCCATTCTTGTCTCAAATATCAAAAAAACTTTCTAAGACCTATGAGACAGATACGCTACTACTAGATAGTTTGTCTTCGGAGTTAATAGAAATGCTGAGAACTACAAAGGCAACGGGAGCTTTTATATTGCTTACTGACGATATAAATGATAATAATGTTCCGGGACTTTATTTTAGAGATTATGATCCTTTGTCTGATAATCTTTCTTTTAAAGATTTATATGTAGTAGTTGGACCTTCTGAGATAGCAAAAAAACTCAAGGTACCTTTAGATCAGATGTGGAGCTATGATTTACGATTAACAAGTGATAATCATGATTTTATAAAAAAACCTCTTAATCTCGCTAATTTATCAAATGACCCTAAACTTTTAGGCTACTGGAGCAAGCCATTTAAATTATCGGATACTGATTTGCAAATAATGACTTACTCCATGCCTATATTTGACTCTGAGAACAATCTAAAAGGCATAGTAGGCATAGAAGTTACACTCAATCATATGATTAAAATGCTTCCAGCTACTGATTTGAAGCTAAAGGATTCACTTGGCTATATTTTAACGCATAAACCAACAAATGATTCTAAGCCAATACCATCAGTAATAGTAAGCGCACTCCAAAAAAGATATTTAGTAGAAAATGAACCGCTAAATCTGCTTATTGAAAATGAAGACTTTGGGATCTATAAGCTTTTAAACCACACTGGCAGTTATGATATTTATGCCAGTGTAGAAGAACTAAAGCTGTATCAGCCAAATACACCTTTTGAAGGAGAGTCATGGTATCTAGTTGGATTTATGAGAGGGGACGAGCTGTTCTCATATGTATATAGAACCCAAAGTATATTATGGGGAGCATTCATTATAGCCTTGATAGTAGGAATATTTGGAGGTGTGTATTTTAGTTATAGATTTTCAAAACCAATTGTGGATCTTTCTAAAAAAGTAAGAGAAAGTAATAAAAATGAAATTATGATAGTAGAGCCTACTGGCTTACTTGAGGTGGATGAACTCGCACAGGCTATGCAAGAAGCCAATAATGAAAGACTGGAGTCTGTATCTAGACTAACTAGAGTAATTTCGCTATTTGATTTGCCAATCGCTGCTTTTGAGATAAAAAATAACAGTGATGACATTTTTGTAACAGAAAAACTTTACACTATTTTAGACCTTGATGATAAAAATAAAACTAATTTTATGAATAAATTAAACGAACTTCTAAATAATCCTGAGGAAAATGAGGAAGGTGTTTATAAAATAAATCTAGAATATCCAAGATGGGTTAAGCTAAAGATGACCGATTCTTCAGATACTACAATTGGAGTTATTCAAGATATTACTGAAGAGATGAAGGAGAAGCTCCAAATAAGAATGGATAGAGATATTGATCCACTTACTAGACTTCTAAATAGAAGAGCTTTTCAAAGCTATATGGAGCAATTACTATTCAAAAATCCATTAAAAAGCTCTGCACTTGTTATGTTTGATTTAGATAATCTGAAAAATATGAATGATACCTATGGTCATAAATGGGGAGATTTCTATATAAAAGAAGCTGTTCAAAGACTTAATAACATAACTCAGAGAAACAAGATGCTGCTTGGAAGACGCTCTGGAGATGAGTTTGTTTTACTCCTTTATGGGTTTACGAGCAAGCAAGAAATAGAAGACTGTATGAATGAGTTCTTTTCATATATTAAAGGCAATACTATAAAGCTTCCAGATGGAAAGGATTATAGTATAGGAATATCTGCTGGACTTGCTTGGATTGATAGCTGGCCTACAGATTACGAGGATTTATTAAATAAAGCTGATGAAGCGCTTTATATATCTAAATTTAATAATAAGGGTAACTGGACTAAACTTTAAGCTTAGGAGTTTGTAGATCTTAGGTGAAGGGAGTTAACTATGGAAAAACTAAAAGCAGTAGACTCTAAGAAATATATAGCATTGTTTATAATTCTTTCGATGTGTTACTCCATGATAACTTTTATTGTGCTACAAGATAGAATAAAGAGCCAATACAACCTACTTCACCAAGAAACCACAAAAATAGCTAAAGGTATTCAAATAATTTGTCAAATGCGGCAAATGCAAAGGAAATAATATCTGAGCTGCTTGAAGAAAAACTTTATATAGCTAGCGAAAGTATAGCTACTAAGCTAAATACCTTAGAAAGCAGTCAACTTGATGCTTTAGCTGATGAATATAGAGTTGACGATATCCATATTTACAATCCTCAAGGAGTAATTGTAAAGACAAATGTCAATGAGTATATTGGGTGGAAGGCTTTTGAGGGACATCCAGTTTATAATTTTATGACAGGTAACAGCAATAGTCTAATAGAAGAGATTAGACCTGACACGGAGTCTGGAGTGTATTTCAAATATGGATATTATAAGCTAGACAATGGCTCTTTTGTTCAAATAGGTATAAGGGCTGAAAAAATTCATGAGTTTTTAAATGATTTTGAGATTCAAAATCTTATAACAACACTTAAGGAGATTAATTCTCTTGAGAAAGTATTATTTATAGATAATGAGTTACGTATTGTAAATAGCACTGATTATAATCTGACTGGAGTAAAAATAACTAATCCTAGAATCAGGGAAATCATTGAAAAGAACGAAGAATCGGGATTTATTGCTCAAAATAAAAACGATGAGTATTATCAATTTTATCAGCCTATTAATTTTGATGGAGTTAAGATTGGAACCTTGGCAATATATTATGATACTGAGTCTATAAGACAAAGCTCTAGGCTTATTATTATGAATGGCTTAGTAATTTATTTGATAGTACTATGTATATTAGGATACATTGTCAGTAGCTTTTATAGTAAAAGCAAAAGGTATTTTGACATAGGATTTTATGACAAGCTTAGCAATCTTCCCAACAAGCATTACTTTGAAGAATATATAAAGCCGTTGCTAGCTAAAAGCGATATTCAAAATCAGGCACTTATTTTCATCAATATAAAAAACTTCAGCGCAGTAAATATTTCCTATGGATATGCTTTTGGAGATGAAGTAATTAAGAAAATAGCTTTAAATCTCAAAAATATAAATACTGTAAAAACTACATTATTTAGAATGGAATCTGATAGATTTTTATTGTTTGTAGAAAATTATACAGATGAAAATGAAATATTGAGCTTAATTGCCCAAATAAACAATGTTTTTAGCACATCCCTTGACTTAAGCAATAGCGATTATTCACTTACAGTAGAGTTAGGAATAGTTAAGCTGGATGAAGAGGATTTAGAGCTTGATAGAATTATGAAAAATGGAGCTATTGCCTTAAAAAATGTAAAAAGGGATACCTTTGTAAACTATGTGTTTTTTAATAAAGACATGGAAGAGGCTTTAATTAGACAAAATAAAATAGAGCGTGAATTAAGAAAGGCATTAGCAGATCCCTTGCAGGAAATTATATATGTAGAATTTCAACCTCAAGTAGATATCATTTCAGGTAAAATACTTGGTTTCGAAGCTTTAGCTAGGATGAAGTCTGAAGATTTAGGCCATGTTTCGCCTATGGAATTTATTCCTATTGCCGAAGAAAAACTTCTTATAGTTGAATTAGGTAATTTTGTTTTGAAGAAATCTTGCGAGTTTATTAAAACTTTAAATCAGCACAATATATTTAATCAGTGGGTAGCAATTAATATATCAGCAGCTCAAATCCTTAGAAGTGATTTTGTAAAAACTATTCTAGGCATAATAGAGGAATGTGATTGTGACAAAAGCCAAATAGAATTAGAAATTACAGAGTCGTTGCTTATTGATAATTTTGAGCTTGTTAACAATCAACTGGATAGACTTCGTAGATTTGGAATAAAAATATCACTTGATGATTTCGGCACAGGATATTCCTCTTTTTCAATGCTTGAAGAGACGAATATAGATAAGCTCAAAATTGATAGAAGCTTTATAAATAGGATAACTGAGGATAATTTGGAAGTTTCAATAGCAGAGGATATAATTTCTATGGCCCATAAGCTAGGACTTACTGTAATAGCAGAGGGAGTCGAAAGCCAAAATCAAAAGAATTGTTTATCAGAGCATGAGTGTGATATAGCTCAAGGCTATTATTACAGCAAGCCTATTTCGTTCGAAAAAGCAATAAAGATGGCTACTAATAATTAATTAGTAGCCATCTTTATTGCTTTAATGAGAGATAGTCTTATTTTGAATTAGCTTTTCGAATCTTTGATTTTATCAATAATAACAAATACAACTATAGTTCCAATCACTGCTAAAACGCTACTGATAAGCAAGAGAGAAGAAGCACCGCTTAAATCAAGTACAAATCCTCCGATAAAGCTTGCAAATACAGTGCTTAAAGTCATCATGCTAGTGATGAGAGACTGACCTTTAACAGCCTCATTCTTATCCATAACTTCATCGACAAGATGAACACTTGAGGATAAAAATAAAGGAAAAGAGATGAGCTGAAATAAAAATGCTATATAGATGAAGCTAACTGAGCCAGCTAAATATGTTAGAAATATTTTAAATGCAAAGGCTACAGAGGATAGCTTGAGCATAAACTGACAGCTGAGCTTTTTTCTGATTTGAGTAAAGAAAAAAAGTCCAGGTAGCTCTAGCACAGCCATGAAAGAAAATAATTGGCCCATTTGATTACTGTTTCCACCTACATTTTCAAGAATTTGAATCAAGTAGCTATTAAGCACTGAATTTTGGAAAAAAATCAGCATTACTGCAAATGAAAAGATTACAAAGTTTTTATTACGGCGTATAAATTCTGAAAGGCTTATCTTTTGCTGAGATTTTTGCATTTTGTTTAAATCTATGTTATCTATATCAGCTTCAATTACTGCTTTTTTGGATATAGATGCAGTAATTAAAAGAGATGCAATAAGCAAAAAAAGAATTATTATTCCAGCCGTAGGAATGGCATTTTTGCCATATTTATATACCATAGCACCTAATATGCTAGTCATTGCAGCGTAAGAGACAGAACCAAAGCTACGAGACATTCCAAAATTTATTGGATTTCTAGCAGTACTATAATGAAAGGCAATGGACGTTACTATAGGCTGAAGAGATGACATAAAAGCAGCTAATGTTATAAATACTATAGTTAAGGTTAAGGATTTCATTTTAAATAGGTATAAGGAAGCTGTTCCAAATATAAGCCCAATTGCTACAATATTAGTAAGCAAAATGAGTGGCTTTTGCTCCATTTTATCCACCATATCAGCTAGAATAGGCTGGAGAATTACAGCTCCTATACTGGAAAGTGCAAGTATAACACCTATTTCTGAATTGGTATAATCTTTACTGAGTAGAAAAACAGATGCAAAGCTCATTATAGCGCCAAAATACATCCAATATGAGCCTTGGACAGCACTATATGAAATATTTAATGATTTTTTCATGAAATTTCCTCTTACTTTCTCAAATTATGTTCTATTATATAGATATGATTGTATCATCTTTTTTCGCTATATTGAATCAATTAATTGTCAGGAGGAGGGGATGGTTATAAAGCAGAAAAAGAAAATAATGTTGATTGCGGGGAGTAGATATACTCAGGATGCTTTATATAGCCAGCTGATTGAGTATATAGGAGCTGAAGCTGAAATTATAAGATACACGATAGATGAAGGTATAAAGCCAGAACTAAATAGCGATTTATTTGTATTTTCAAGCAGCGAGTCTTACAAAGAATTCAGTCAGATAGAGAAAGAATATAAACTAACTAGCTATATAATTGGAAAAAGAATGATATCCTACGAATATCTAGATAGAGTTATGATTCTCCCGAAAAATCAGAAAATAGTATTTGTAAATGACACAAAGGAAAGTGCGGAACAAGGGATACAAGAGCTTGTAGATTTAGGGATAGACTATCTTGACTTAATTCCTTATCATCCAGGTATCATCAAAATACCAGAGGATATTAAGATTGCCATAACTCCAGGAGAAATAGACAAATCACCGAAAGGAATAGATGAAGTTTATGATATAGGTGTTAGGGTTTTAGATTTTGTAACTATAGTTAATATACTAAAAAAATTGGATATCCTCGATGATAGAATAAAGATTTTTGCTGATAAATATTCTAATAAAATCATAGATTTATCAAAAAAAATTATGATGCTTAGTGAAAAAAATGAAAAAACAGAAAAATTTTTAAGACAAAATATCGTTGGGAAAGGCTATTATGCTAAGTATTCTTTTGATGATATAAAAGGGAAAAGTGAAGAAATTGTTGAAGCAAAAATAAGAGCAGAGAAGCTAGCTAAAACGGATTTAACTATACTTATTGATGGAGAAAGTGGAACAGGAAAAGAGCTATTTGCCTCAGCGATTCACAATGCTTCAAAGAGAAATAAAGCTCCATTTATTGCAGTTAATTTTTCTGCTATTTCTGATGAGCTACTTGAATCTGAGCTTTTTGGATATGAAGAAGGGTCATTTACAGGAGCAAAGAAAGGTGGAAAGATAGGACTGTTTGAGCAAGCAGATAAAGGAACAATTTTTTTGGATGAAATTGGAGATATCTCTATAAAAATGCAATCTAAGCTTCTTAGAGTGCTTCAAGAAAAAGAGATAAGAAGAGTCGGAGCGGATAGAATTATTCCTGTAGATATAAGAATAATAGCAGCCACTAATAAGGATTTACGCCAGATGATACAGGAAAAACAATTCAGAGAAGACTTGTATTATAGACTTAAGATGGGGTATGTAGGACTTCCTGCACTTCGGCACAGAAAAGAAGATATTCCTATTATTATTGAAAGCTTATTTGAATCTAAAGACCTGAAATCAAGGAGTATTGATGGCAGGGTATTGGATGTATTAATAAATTACGATTGGCCTGGGAATATAAGAGAGCTTATAAATACTCTGATGTACATGTCGGCAGTATGCGATGAAAAAATATTAGATATATCTAGTTTGCCAGATGATAGATTTTTTGGCATTAGTATTGAAAGTATAAAGGATAAGATAAATATTGAATTAAGTATCAACGAAAAATCTGCACTTATTGCCATCCATAACTTGATTTCTAAAGGAGAGCTTGCGAGCAGGGAAAAAATAATTATTAAAATGTCAGATAGTGGACATAAAATTTCAGATTATCAAATTAGAAAAATTATAAAAAATCTTGAGAGTAAACAGCTATTAGGAAAAGCTAAAGGCAGCTATGGGCTATATATTACTCAAACAGGAAAGATAGCTATAACCGATAGTCTATAAATTCAAATAAACATCCAAAAAACTAAAATAAATCCAAAAAATATTAGAAAAACATCCAAAAAAACTAAAGAATAATAAAATTAAATTACAAAACCAAATACTACTGATTTTTTAATATGCAGAATTTATTAAAGCATTAAGTAATAATATATGCAGATGAGTTAAATCAGTAGTTTTTTTATGTGTAATTATATTTTAGCGTTAATGAATTTTGATAATTCTGATAAATTGGCATATATATTGCTCTTTGTTTAAGCGAACTTATAAAAAGGAGGGAAATATAATGTCAATTAAAAAGAATGAGCTCAAAGAATCAAAATCCAAGAGTATGTTAGAAAGAAGCTATAAGGTACCTGATACCTATGTAATTATTTTCTTTGTAGTGCTTTTAGCTGCTGTTCTTACATATGTTGTGCCACAGGGATATTTTGAAACAAAGGATGTTACCTATATGGTGGATGGTGAAGAGAAAACGAGAACTGTTGTAGATTCAGAGACTTTTCAGTATGTTTTGGATGATTCAGGTCAAAAGGTTACTAATGGTGTTAAATTCTTTGAACCATATGGAGAAGTGGGTTTTTAGAATTACATGTTTGAAGGTTTAGTGAAAGGTGACAAATGGGGCTCTACAGTAGGGATAGTTGCTTTTATCCTTGTTATTGGAGGGGCATTTGGAATAATATTAAAAACTGGGGCAGTTGAAGCTGGTATTTTATCCATGATAAAAAGAACAAAAGGAAGAGAATCATTACTTATTCCAATTATTTTCTTTTTGTTTTCTCTAGGAGGAGCTGTATTTGGTATGGGTGAAGAAGCTATACCATTTGCTATGATATTAGTACCACTACTTATTGCCATGGGATATGACGCTATTGTAGGTATCATGATAACCTATGTAGCAACTCAAATTGGATTTGCAACCTCATGGATGAACCCATTTTCTGTAGCTATAGCTCAGGGTGTTGCAGGGATTCCAGTACTTTCTGGAGCAGGATTTAGAATAGTAATGTGGGCAGTATTTACTTTAGTTGGAATTGGGTTCACATGGAAATATGCAAGCAATATAAAGAAGAATCCAACTGCTTCAGTGGCTTATGAATCTGATGCATTTTATAGAAATGATTTTAAAGAAAAAGATATTGATGTTAAGTTTAATCTAGGTCATATTCTTGTGCTGCTTACTATATTAGCTGGAACGATATGGGTAGTTTGGGGAGTAATGGAAAACGGTTACTACATACCAGAAATTGCCACTCAATTCTTTGTAATGGGGCTTGTTGCTGGAATTATTGGAGTAGTTTTCAAATTAAATGAGATGGGTATAAACGATATAGCATCTTCATTTAGAGATGGAGCTAAGGATTTAGTGGGTGCGGCTCTAGTTGTAGGTATGGCTCAAGGTATAATTTTAGTACTTGGAGGGACTAGCTCAACTGATGGTACTGTTTTAAATACAATTTTGTACAATACAAGTCAAATGCTAGTTGGATTACCAACAGTTGCAGCAGGATGGGTTATGTATGTTTTCCAATCTGTATTTAACTTCTTTGTAGTTTCAGGATCAGGGCAAGCTGCTCTTACCATGCCTCTTATGGCTCCACTTGGAGATTTAGTTGGAGTTTCTAGACAGGTTTCTGTCCTTGCTTTTCAGCTAGGAGATGGACTTACTAACTTAATTGTTCCAACATCAGGATGTCTTATGGGAGTACTTGGAGTTGCAAAACTAGACTGGGGAAAATGGGCAAAATGGCAAATTAAATTCCAAGGTGTATTATTTGCATTAGCTACAATATTTATAATTATAGCAGTTGTAATAGGATATTAATAAGCCGGTATTGCCCCTTTGTTAAAATACTTTAAATAATATTTGAAGAAGGCGGTAAAATTATGTTAAAACTCATAAAAAATATTCATGTATATTCACCTGAGGACATGGGAGTAAAAGATGTTTTAATTGCTGCAAATAAAATATGCAGAATTTCTGATGAAATAAAAATCGAATCAAATATTGAAATTGAGGTTATAGACGGCAGTGATAAGCTTTTATTTCCAGGATTCATAGACTCTCACGTTCATATACTAGGCGGAGGAGGAGAGGGAGGCTTTAAAACCAGAACTCCAGAAATAATGCTAAGCGATATCACAACAGGAGGAATAACAACTGTGATTGGTACACTTGGTACTGATGGGACAACTAGAAGTATGGCTAGCTTACTTGCAAAAGCCAATGCACTAGAAGAAGAAGGGATTACTACCTTTGTAAACACAGGTTCATATCAAATTCCAGTGAAAACTCTGACTGAATCGATAACGGATGATTTGATTTTAATTGATAAAATTATAGGAGTGGGAGAACTTGCAATCTCTGACCACAGATCTTCTCAGCCTACTTTTGATGAGCTTGCAAAGATTGCTGCTCAGGCTAGAGTAGGGGGAATGCTAAGCGGAAAAGCTGGAACAATAAATGTTCATATGGGAGATTCCAAGCGAATGCTAGATTTGATTGAAGAGATAGTTGAAAAAACTGAAATCCCTAAAAAGCATTTTATACCTACCCATATGAACAGAAATCCTTATCTTTTTGAGAAGTCTATTGAATATGCATCAAAAGGTGGATATGTGGATTATACTACAAGCACTGTACCGCTTTTTATTGAAGAAGGTGAAGTACCAGCATATCATACTCTTAAGCTATTAATTGATAAAGGAGTAGATACTAGTGTGGTTACTTTTACTTCAGATGGACAAGGATCGCTTCCTGGATTTGATGAAGATGGTAATATGAGTAGAATAGATGTGGGCAAAGTTACTTCTTTATATGAATCTGTTAGAGATTCTATAATCAAAGACAAGGTGGATATAGCTAAAGCAATTGCTGTAATTACCGAAAATCCAGCAAAAATTTATGGATTATCAGATAAAGGAAAAATAGCTGAAGGAAAAGATGCAGACTTGGTAATAGTAGATAAATCATCACTTGAAATAGAAACAGTTATTGCAAAAGGTCAAATTATGATAAAGGATAAAGCTATTTTGGTAAAAGGAACGTTTGAAAAATAAGTTATAACAAAAGTCATTTATTTTTTTAAAGAGGCCATGCTTGGCTTCTTTTTAATTTGCATTTAAGGTGTAATTGCATTTGAGTAGGGGTATTAATCTAAAATAATTAGGAGGTGCTTCATGGAACAAAGAAAATTTGTAGTGCCTGAAGTTGTAGTGGGGGTGGTTTATCATGTCAAAATATAAAAGAATAGTGGTGTCTATAATAGTATTTATACTCATGTTCTCACTGTTTGCTTTTACGGCATATATTGAGTATAAGCGTACTGTAGAATCTGATATCCAAACCTTAAAAGATAAACTAAACGTCACTAGAACTAATCTTGAGTCAAATATCTCATCAAAAATAGTAGCTATAAATGGATTAAAGACTTATGTGGAGCTAGATAAGACCTTCAATCAAGAAGAATATGAAAACTTTGCAAAGGCTGTGTATGAATCTTCAAATGACATAGTGAGAAATATTACGTTTATTACTGATACAACCATCACCCATGTGTATCCATATGAGGAAAGTGAAAATATTATAGGATTGAATTTAGCAAAGCAACAAGAACAGAAGGATTTAATTCTTTATGCAAAGGAAAACAATAAAACTATAATAACCTCTCCTGTGGATTTAGTAGAAGGTGGAGTAGGAATTATTGTGAGAGTACCAGTACTTAGTCATGGAGAGTATTATGGTCAGGTTGCATTAGTGTTTGATTACAATAAAACCATAGAATATAGTGGCCTTAGAACTCTTCAAGATGACTATTTCATAAAATTAAAAACAACGGATAATATTAAATCTAAGGAATCTATAATTTGGTCAAATGCTCATGGTAAGGACTATGTATTTGATTATAATATGGTCAGCGCGAATATTAACATGTACAATGCTAATCTAGTTTTGGAGGCAGTGCCAAAGCATGGCTTCAATCGAAAATCTACATTATTTAATTTGATTATGCTAATAGGAGCTATGCTATCCTTGCTTGCGGCGATAACAGTATATAGGCTCATGAAGGTTACAGATAAGCTTAAAGTAAATAAGGAAGAGCTACAAAAATCCTACAAGGATGCCTTAGATGCCAATATGAATCTCGAACTTACAGTGAGTCAGCTAAAGGATAGCGAGGAACGCCTCAAAGCTCAGTATGATGAGATAAAAAATCAAGAGGAATATATTAGATTCTTAGCAGAAAGAGATTTTCTTACTGATTTATATAATAGAAGAAAGCTATCTATGAATTTGGAAGAAGGTATTAAATCAGGGAAAAATGGAACTATTATCCTTATAGATATTGATGATTTCAAAAATATAAATGACACCTTAGGCCATTACTATGGTGATAAGGTATTAAAATATGTTAGTAGATTAGTGTCAAGTATTACATTTTTTGAAGAATATACACCATATAGGATAGGTGGAGATGAATTTGTACTCCATATTCCTGGAGCTTTTTCAGAAAGCCAAATGAAGACTTTTATATCGTATCTATTTGAAACTTTTGGAAAGACTCATTATATAGACAATATAAAAAATACTATAACAGCGAGCTTAGGAGTTGTAAGATATCCTGAGGATGCTAATAGTGTAGATGAAATTATAATGAAAGCAGATTTAGCTATGTACAATGCCAAAAAGCAGGGCAAAAACAGATACTGCTATTTTGAACAAAGCATGATTGAGAGCTTTGATTGGAAGATAAGTATTGAAAAAGAGCTAAGGGAAGCAGTTGAAAACAATTTATTTTATCTCATGTACCAGCCTATAGTTGATGCTATGACAGGTAGATTTAAATATTTTGAAGCCTTGATAAGAATTAAGGATTCAAATATCCCACCAAACATATTCATTCCTGTAGCTGAAGAAACTGGTCTTATTTTGAAAATTGGCCGCTGGGTGATGGAAGAAGCTATGGCTCAAATTAAAATTTGGGAGAATATGGGTTTAGAAAACAGAAAAATTTCAGTAAATGTTTCGCCTATGCAGATTCAAGATTACGAACTTATTAGTTTCTTAAGAGATGAATTAATTAAAAATAATGTCGATCCAGCTGATTTTGAGGTAGAAATTACTGAAAGTGTACTTTTAGAAAATAGAGAGCACAATATCAAGGTACTTGAAAATATTAAGGAGCTTGGAATAAAAATAGCACTTGATGATTTTGGAACCGGCTATTCATCACTGAGCTATCTTACTTATATTCCTGTAGATAAAATAAAACTCGATAAAAGCTTGAAAGACAGATTTTTAAGCTTAGATAACTCTCAGGTAATAAAAGGACTTATCTCCTTATGTCATGGGCTAGACTTAAAAGTAGTAGTTGAAGGAGTCGAAACTCTAGATGAAAGCGAAAATCTCAAGATTCAAAATGTGGATTATCTGCAAGGATATTATTTTAGCAAGCCAATGAAAAAAGAAGATGCAACCTTATATATAGAAAATGACATTAAAAAAGATTGAGCTTTTTAGGCTCAATCTTTTTTTGGAAACCAAGGGAAAAACACAGGTGTTTTTTCTGCATACTCTTTATATCCAGGTCGATTTGCAAAGCTTTTTTCTAGCATTGGAACGCCTGAGACAAATAGTAGAAGGTAGGTTATAGTAATAGGGCTGAGGAAAACTAAAATGCTAGAACCTGAGAAAAATGAAATTATTCCAAGTCCCCACCACATAGTCGCTTCTCCGAAATAATTAGGATGACGGGTATAGCTCCAAAGTCCCTGATCCATAATTTTACCTTTATTTTCTGGATTGGCTTTAAAAATCTTAAGCTGATAATCGCCTACGCTTTCAAAGTAAAAACCTATAATCCAAATTATAATTCCTACGACTCCTATTAGAGTTAGTTTTGAAAATGGCTCGTTATTTAATAGAATAATAGGAAGAGCAACTATAAACATGAACACTCCTTGAAGCATATATACCTGTAAGAAAGCTCTTGGGATTACTAACTTACCCCACTCTTTACGCCAGTTTGCATATCTAAAATCCTCTTTCTTGCCGAGATTTCTTTTTATTATGTGATAAAACAGCCTAAGCCCCCAAATTGTTATAAGGACAGTTACGATTATATTTGGGAGATAAAAATTAGCTGTTCTAAGCGTAGTGAACCATGCCACTATTACAAATCCAAGTCCCCATCCTATATCAACTATAGAATTGTTTTTAATTAAAGTTCCAACGATGAAAAAACAAAGAAAATAAATAAATATTACCAGCATTGTCTCTAGAATTATAGAGCTCATAACTGCACCTGCTTTCATAGTAACATAAAACAAATTAGCGAATAAAACCAATTGCTACTGCTTTTTCACCTGCATGAAGAGCAGTTACTGATGAAATCTCACAAATATATTCTGGTTCATAACCTAAAATATTAGTAACTTCATTTGCAAAGCTGTTAGCAGTATCTAAATCACCTGAGTGTACTATGCAGTAAGACGAGATTTTACTTTGCTGATTTTTATGGTTAACTAGCTTTAGTATTTTGTTTATTAAAGTGGCTTTAGAAAATGCAACGGAAAAAGCACTGCCGTTTCCATCTCTATCGATTGAAATTATAGGTCTAAGTCTAAAAAATATGCCGATTTTACCTACTATTTTAGGAAGCCTTCCACTATTTAGTGCATTTCTAAAAGTATTAAGGGCTACATATATTTCACTTTTTGGTATTTTATCATTTAAATAATCAGTGATTTCCTCCATACTAGAGCCGGAATGAGCCATTTTAGCGGCATGAAGAACGAGTAGTCCTTGAGCAGCAGAATTTACTTTACTGTCTATTACTTTTATAGGATATCCAGATTCACTCAGCTCTTTTGAAGCTTTTATAATAGCACTATGAGTGCCACTTAACTTGCTTGATACATTAATTATTATGATATTTTCATAGTTCTGACTTAAAAATTCTAGCTTTTCTTTAATCTGGATTTCATTTGGCAGAGAGCTGTTTGGATATATAGGTGATGACTTCATATATTCATAAAAATCTTCAGAAGAAATGCTTACTTTATCTAGATAACTGTCTTCTCCAACGGTAATATTAAGTGGAATTTGGTGAATCATATATTTATCAATTAAGTTTTTAGGAATATCCCCAATAGAGTCTGTAACAATAGCTGTAGTTCCTTTCTTATCGTTAAGTTTCTCCTGAATAAAAATATCATCTACCTTTGGCCTAGATATATTACCTAATTTTGAGATAGCCTTAAAAAAATCACTAACTCTATCAGTGTGGATATGCACATGTTTAAAGTCTTCATTGCCAGCGACAATCAAACTATCGCCATATGCTATGAGTGTTTCCTTAACGATATCAGTGCTTGGAAGATTGCCCTTTATTATGCATTCTGTACAGTATCTATACGAAGATTCTTCGTGTATGAGACTATCGTGAGATGCAGATAAATCACTTAAACTAAATCTTTTAATCTCAGGAAGTACTTCTCCCCGAAGATATCTCAATGCTCCTTCTAAAAACAAAACAAAGCCTTTTGCACCAGAATCAACAACATCATTTTTCTTTAAAATTTCGAGTTGCTCTTTGGTGTTATCAAGGGACTTAGAGGCGTATCCAACAGACTCTTCAAATAAATCATCAAAGGAATCATAATTTTTATGATTATCTACTATATAGTTTGACCAATCCTTGATAACTGTTAGCATAGTGCCTTCAACTGGATTCGATAGAGCATTGTATAAACCGTAAGCTGAATTTTTGCTGGCATTTGCAAAATCATGTAGCATTATTGAAGCTTTACCTTTGGTTTCGGATGCTAGACCTGCAATGTATTGTGCAAAGATTACCCCAGAGTTCCCTCTAGCTCCGGATAAAGATGCCTCAGCCATAGATTTCAATGTTTCATACACTGAATCCTTTACTTGTGCATAATCCAAGACGCTGTTTAAAGTAAATACTAAATTATTTCCTGTATCACCATCCGCTACTGGAAATACATTAATTTTATTAAGCTTATCTCGATTACTTATTACTTCGCTTGCTCCATAGCTAAACAGTTTAAAAAAATCATTTCCATCTAAGATAGTCTTTTTCATGTGCCCCTCCTAAGATATATGTCATCACTTTAATATAAAGGTTTTAATCACTAGAAAGCTAACTACGCTTGTAGAGGCTGATAAAAAACTGCCCCAAATCAAATCTACAATAGTTATAAATAGAGGCCAGTTTTCCAAGGTAGCTAGGTTGGTAAGGTCGTAGGTCGCATAGGTTATAAATCCAAAAGCGGCTCCAGCAAGTAGAGCATAAGAAAGACTGTTTTTTTCTATAGCTGGGTTTACAACAAAAAATAAAATTCCACCTACAAATATCATGTAAAAAATAATAGCAGCAGCCCAATTGATATTTTTAGCCATAATAAAGCCTAGATATTTAGCGTATAAGTCTTTGGCAATAAATCCAAGCCAAATTAAATCTATTATCAGAAATATAGCAAAAGCACTCAGGTATGATTTTACAATATACATAACGTATTCCTCCTTTGTAGTTAATATATTCCCTTAGAATAAACCTATAAACCATCTAAAAATACTAAATTTCAATATGTATAGGTAAATAAAATTTATCAAAAATGCGGTGAAAAAATTTGATTATAAAAAAACATATAAAAAAATTGATTCTTTTTTTTTGTGGTATATATAGAAAAATAGTGAATTTATGAGAGAAGGGATGAATATGATTAATAAAGTTAATAAACCCATAACATATTTTTTGATTTCATTTTTAATTATTTTCATCCTATCGTTTTCTGTTATTTTTATTATGGAGAAAGAAATCAGCAAATCAAAGTCAGAGGATATAATGGCTTCAGAAACAAGGATAGTTACAACAAAAACTCAAATACTAGAAGATGCTTTATATAGAATAATTGGAGATTTAGGCTATTTAAATCATGTATATAGTTTGAAGCTATCTGAAAATTTAGATTCAGATGAAATAGCTGCTGAATGGATTGAGCTAGCTAAGCATAAAAAAATATATGATCAAATTAGATATATTGATAAGAATGGCAATGAAATCATAAAGATAAAATATGATGGAGCAAAAGCTTATAGAGTCGATGATGATACTCTTGAAAATAAAAAAGATAGATACTATTTTATTAAAACTGAAAATATAAAATATGACCAAATATATATATCTCCAATGGATTTAAATATGAAAAATAACTCTATAGAAAAGCCATTTAAGCCTGTTATAAGATTTTCCACACCAGTTTATAGTCAAAATGGGAATTTTGATGGATTAATAATTTTAAACTATCTTGCAAAACCAATGATAGAGCGCTTTAATACTATTGCTTGTAGTGAAAATGCTGATATTTATCTTATAAATAAAGATGGGTATTTTTTATCATCAAAAAATAAAGAGGACGAATGGGGTTTTATGTTTGAGGATAAACACGATATCACATATAGCATCTTATATCCTAAGGAATGGGAGCAGATTAAGCTCGGAGAAGGTCAAATAGTAACAAATAATGGAGTGTTTACTTTTAAACCAATATATATAGATAAAAACAGTATAGACAACTTAAATATTATGGAAGAAAGTAAAGTTATATCTGAAGATGTAAAGTGGTTTGTTGTATCACATATAAATCAAAATGACCTTGCATATAAATTTTTTGCAACGAGCCCTATTAGTTTAGGGGCTATTATTCTTAAAGACAATCTACCTAAAATTTTGCTTATAAGCTTGGTTGCTTTTCTTCTAGCGTATCTTATATATGTCAATAGAAGAACATATTTTAAGGTAAAGTACTATTCTGAATTTGACTCTCTTACTCAGTTGTATAATAGAAGATATGGTTATAATAAGATTAAAGCTCTGATAGATAGAGATGAAAGGCGAAGTAATATTTTTAGCATCTGTTTTATAGATATCAATGGCTTAAAACAGATAAACGATTATTTGGGACACTCCTATGGAGATGAGCTAATTATAACAGTTGCTGAGGTTATGAAAAAGCAAATAAGAGATGAAGATCTGGCAGTTAGATTAGGTGGAGATGAATTTTTGATTTTGTTCAAAGATGTAGATGCTGATGAATCAGAAAAAATTTGGAGCAGGATAGTTGCTAACTTTAATGAAATAAATGAAAAGGAAAAAAGACCATATATAATCAGTGCTAGTCATGGAATAATTGAGTATGACAATAATCAAAAAAGAGCTATTGATGATTTAATAACTAAAGCTGATGAAAAAATGTATCTAGAAAAAGAAGAGATAAAAAGGGACTTGAATGTTATAAGACCAAAGGTATGATTATATTGTGAAAAAAATAGGCTTGATTTATAAGACTGCTTTTTAGCTCATAAATCGAGTCTATTTTATTGTAAATTAAACAATATCAATACTTGGATGTACAAAAGCTGTCTATATAAACAGTTCAATTTATAATTATAAAAAATTGTTTGCTAAGTAAAAAGGTAGGGTATTTTTAATGAAAATAGGGACTTTTTGACTATACAAGTTGTAAAAAATGAGGTATATTTTTTATAGAACATGCTTTAATAGGTTTAAAATATTTTAGGAATGCTGTTAATAACTTAAGAATTACTGATTATAAATCTTGATAATCAAGAATAAAGACTAAAGTCTGAGGGAGGCGAAAATATTGAAAAACTTTATTAGTATATTAATAATTATATTTAGTATTATCGCTCCTATATCTTCATATTCAGAATCAGATATTTATAAAAGAGATGAGCTTTTTCATAGTCATGGCTCAGTTATGCTTATTTTAGATTCAGATTCAGGTAAAATATTAGATGCTAATAACGCAGCTCAAAAATTTTATGGATATTCATTGTCAGAGCTAAAGTCAATGAATATAAGCCAAATAAATATATTAGATGAAAAAGAGCTTAAAGCTGAAATGCAGCTTGCGAAAAGCCAAGAAAGAACCTATTTCGAATTTAGGCATAAGCTAAAAAACGGCGAGATAAAATATGTGGAAGTATACTCTTCTCCTATTTTTTATCAAAATGGTGATGAGGCATTGCTGTCCATCGTGCATGATATTTCTCCAAGGGTTTTGGCAGAAAATCAAGCTAATAGAGCGAGAATAGGAGCTTTTTCTATGCTTGCAGTATTACTGTTTGCTCTAGCATATATAAGCATAGCTATAAGGAAAAATTCAAAAAAAGAAATAGAAATAAAGCGAAGATTTCAGAGTCTTTTTGACAATATGAATGAAGGCTTTGCACTTCATGAAATTATATGTGACGAAGCTGGAAAACCTATTGACTATAGATTTTTGGAAGCAAATAAAGCCTTTGAAATAATAACAGGTCTGAAAATAGATGAGTTAAAAGGCAAGACTGTAAAGCAAGTACTCCCGAAGACTGAGCAGTACTGGATAAATCTATATGGCAAGGTTGCACTAACTGGTGAACCCGATAAGTTTCAGCATTATGCTAGAAATTTAATGAAGTACTTCAGTGTTAATGTTTATAGTCCTAAATCAAATCAGTTTGCTACGGTATTTAGTGATGTTACGGAAGAAGTTAATTTTTCAGAAAAAATAAGGTATTTGAGCTTTCATGATCAGCTCACAGGACTATATAACAGACATTTTTTTGAGGAAGAGTTACTAAGACTAGATACTGAAAGAAATCTTCCACTTACTATTGCACTATTAGATGTAAATGGACTTAAGCTTACAAATGATGCTTTTGGGCATAAAAAAGGAGACGAACTGCTTGTTAAAGTAGCTGAAAATTTAAAAACTGAATGCCGTTTTGATGACATAATAGCTAGAATAGGTGGAGATGAGTTTGTTATACTTCTTCCAAAAACATCTGAGCAAGAGGCTTCTAATATAATAGAAAGAATATATGCTTCGATTGAGAACACAAAAATGGACAATATAATAATATCTGTGTCAATAGGCTTTGACACCAAAACAAATGCAACTCAGCCAGTTAGTGAAATTTTTTCCAAAGCTGAAGAGCATATGTATAGAAAAAAGCTTACAGAAAGCCAAAGCATGAGGAATAAAACTATAAGTCTGATACTTCAAACTCTTAATCAAGCAGACAGCAAAGAAAAAAGACATTCCGAAAATGTAAGCAAAATAGCTGTTAAAATAGGAGAGCTTTTAAACCTTAACCAGCAAACGCTTAAAGAAATAGAGCTAGCAGGATTGATGCATGATATAGGAAAAATAGCAATCAATAATGAAGTGCTTACGAAGTTTGGAATTTTTTCAGAGAGTGAAATGATAGAGATACGAAGACATCCAGAAATTGGTTACCATATTTTAAAATCTGTAGATGAGTACGCACCTCTTGCTGAATGTGCGCTTTCTCATCATGAAAGATGGGATGGAACAGGTTATCCTAGAGGATTAAAGCAAGATGAAATTCCTTTTATTGCTAGGATAATTCAAATTGCAGATGCCTTTGATGCGATGACTTCTTTTAGAAGCTATAAGGAAACCTTAAGCATTCAAGAAGCATTAGAGGAGATAAAAAATAATTCCGGAACTCAGTTTGACCCAGATATAGTAAAGCATATAACTTCTGACAAACCTTTTTTATAGAAAACTCTCATAATCGATTAGGAGGTAGATAATTGTTTTATCTACCTCCTAATCGATTAAATTAAATGTTTTTTTCTATATATTTTACAAGAGCCTCAGTAGTTTTGTACAAATCCTCTAAAGCCATGTATTCCTCTACTGTATGGACATTATTCATTCCAACTGCTAGAATAATTGAGTTAAAGCCCTTCTGAGCAAATATATTGCTGTCTGAACCTCCACCTATCACAATCAGCTTAGATTCGATTCCCATTTCCTCATATACCTTTGCAAATTCCTTTGCAAATTTTAAATCATCCAGAGGTTTTAAAACAGGGAATTCACACACATATTCAAGCTTATAGCTTCCACCAAATTTTTCAGTAGCGCTTTTAATAGCTTTTTCATACTCTTTTATTATTTCCATTATTTTTTCTTCAGAATGACTTCTAATTTCTCCAGTAAATTCACAAGCATCAGGAACTACATTAGTAGGGAAGTCAGATTTGATTGATGAAAAGTTAGATGTTGTAAGCTCGTCAATTCTTCCTATATTCATATTCGAAAGAGCCTGGGCAGCCATCAAGATAGCATTGATACCTTTTTCTGGTTCAATACCAGCATGAGCTTTTTTACCACTGAATGTAGCTTTTACAAAATATCTGCTAGGGGCAGAGTGAGCTACAGTTCCAGCTGTTCCTGAGTTATCTAGAACTATCATGTTTTTAGCAGGTTGCATATGGCTTGGAACTTTATCCCAGTCTATATTTTTAGCGCCTAACATGCCTATTTCCTCTGCAGGAGTAAATATAGCAAATATATCTCTATGAGCAATATTTTCTTCTTTGATAGTTCTTATAGCTTCAATTACTGCAGCAACTCCTCCTTTATCATCTGCGCCAAGAGTAGTTGTTCCATCTGTTTTTATGATTAAACCTTCTTCGATTACTTTAAGGTTTTCGTTTGGCTCTATTACATCCATGTGAGCAGAAAAAGTAATTCCATCGCCTGGCACAGTTCCAGCAAACTTTGCAAAGATAGTAGGACTATCTCCATCGTACTTCACATTTCCGTTATCTAAGTAAATCTCTGCTCCCATTTCAGTTAATAGGGTTACTAAGTACTTAGCATAGTTACCTTCTTTTTTTGATGGAGAGTAGATTTTTACCATTTCAATAAAATTGTCTTTAAGTCTAGTTTTGTTCATTTGAGTCACTCCTATACATAGTTATATGAATAAATAATTTTATATAAAAATCATTACTCATATATAATACAACAAAATTCAGAAAAACAAAATTAAATTTATGAAGTAGGCTGAATAAGCTCTATATTAAGTTCTTGGAGTAGGTTAGTCCATTCATCTGATAAAGGTCTATTGACTACCATAGCATCTATACTTGATAGAGGAGCGATAAGAGAAAAAGAGGTTCTATTGAATTTTGTATGGTCTACAACCAAAAAAGTACGATTAGAATGCTCAATTGCTATTCTTCTGATTTCTGCTTGTTGTTCGTTTGAATCTGTGATGCCAAATTTCATATGGACAGAGCTACAAGAAACAAAGGCTTTATCAAAGAAGTAACGCTTCATATCTTGAAGAACACTTCCCCCTAAAAATGACATAGAGTAATTATCAAAAACTCCTCCAATTAAAAATAATTTTATATTTTCAGAGCTAGATAAAAGCATAGCTATTTTTAATGAGTTGGTAATTACGCTGATTCTTTTTTTTGCGATTTTCATTGCAATATATAAGGAAGTAGTTGAAGAGTCGAGAAATATTGAATCTCCATCTTTTATAAGAGGAATACACTCTTTTGCAATTTTTTCCTTATCCTTAACTAGTATTTTTTCTCTTAGACTCACAGATGCATCACTTTGGACAGACTCGTCTATATATGCTCCACCATAGATTCTCTTTAAAAAGCCTTCCTCTTCTAATAGCTGTAAATCTCTTCTGATGGTTTCTTCAGTCACGTTAAACGTTTTCGAAAGCTCAGAAACAGTTACACTTTTCTTTTGAATTATAATTTCTTTAATTTTATTTTTTCTTGTAATGGCGAGCATAGAGCTTCCTCCTAAATTTTTTTGAATACGAAATTAAAATATCTGTGTTTATGTGGATTTTTTATTTGTTTTTTAGAAATTCATTATGTTGTTAATATAATATTAATATAAAAATGTAAAAAAGAATAGCTTTTTATTTGAAAAATAGAGCTTTTAGATAAAAACAACAAAACAAAAAATATCAAACATAAAACAAAATAAAAACTTTACAAAACCAAATAAATAATGGATAATATACTTAATTTAGAATATACATTACCGTGATAAAGGAGGTGTGAAATGTATTATCTAAAAGGACAAACCTATATGCCAGAATTTGAAGCCAAAAAAATGATTTGTCAGATAGGAAAAAGAATGTATGACAGAAATTTTGTGGCATCAAACGATGGCAATATATCTGTAAGAGTAGGTAAGAATGCTGTTATTTGTACTCCTACTGGAGTTTCAAAAGGATTTATGACACCTGACATGTTAGTCAAGGTAAACCTAAAAGGGGAACGAATAGCTGGAAGATTAATGCCATCGTCGGAAATGAAGATGCATTTGAGAGTATATCAAGAAAATGAAGAGATTACTGCAGTTACCCATGCTCACCCTCCAGTTGCAACATCGTTTTCAATTGCAGGGATTGAACTGAATAAACCACTTTTATCTGAAGCTGTGGTTTTGTTAGGAAGAGTTCCGATAGCTCCATATGCTACTCCAGGAACTAATGAAGTACCAGATTCTGTAGCTCCATTTTGCAATACTCATAATGCAGTGCTGCTGGCAAATCATGGAGCGCTTACTTGGGGGAAAACCTTAGAAGAAGCATACCATAGATTAGAAACTCTAGAGCACTATGCGACTATTTTAATGTATACATCGAGAATTATTGGCGAGACAAACGAGCTCAATTGTGAACAGGTAGGCACATTAATAGACATTAGAGAAAAAATGGGAATAAAAACAGGTGGAGTACCTAGTTGTTCTTCAGCTTCAAAAGTAGAATCCCAAAATTCTGTTGTTTTAGGAAAACAAAAAGAAACTACGCTAGAATATAAATCAGAAAACAAAGAAGAAATATTAGAAAGCATAGTATCTAAGGTAACTGAAAAAATCCTTTTAAAGCTAAGTGAAAGCAGGTGATATAGTGCAGGATTTTATCACTGAAAGAGATGTTGAAAAAATAATTGAGCAAGTATTAAGCAAACTAGAGCCAGTAATAGAACAAGTAAAACCAAAAGAAATCAACATGCTCCCAAATAAAACAAATATAGATTTTTCACAAAATGCAAATGGAATATTTGAAAGTATAGATTTAGCAGTTGAATCAGCACTTGAGGCTCACATAATATTGACTAGCTATAAGCTAGAAGATAGAGAAAAAATGATTCAATCAATTAGAAAAGAAGTTTTAGGAGATATAGAGAATATTGCAAGACTTGTATATGAGGAAACAAAGCTAGGAAAATATGAAGATAAAATAGCAAAAATTAACCTTGCTGCTTCAAAAACACCTGGCACTGAAGATATCAAAACAAGCGCAATTTCAGGAGATTATGGATTAACTATAGAAGAAATGGCTCCATTTGGAGTTATAGGTGCTGTCACACCAGTGACAAATCCTGTCGAAACCCTTATAAATAATGCAATTTCAATGATTTCAGGCGGAAACAGCGTTGTATTTAATGTACATCCATCATCTAAGAAAAGCAGTGCATATACAGTTGAGCTAATCAATAAAGCTGTATTAAAAGCAGGAGGACCACAAAACCTAGTAACTATGGTGAAAGAGCCTACAATAGAGACAGTAAACCAGCTTTCTTCTCATCCTAGAATCAGTATGATGGTGGGAACAGGTGGACCAGGACTAGTTAAATCTCTATTAAAATCAGGCAAAAAAACCATTGGAGCTGGAGCGGGCAATCCGCCAGTTGTAGTTGATGAAACAGCGGATATGAACTTAGCAGCCAAAGGGATAATTGAAGGTGCTTCATTTGATAACAATATACTTTGTATAGCTGAAAAAGAAGTATTTGTTGTAAATGAGGTAGCAGATGATTTGATTTATAATATGCTTTCAAGTGGAGCATATATGTTAAATCAAGAAGAGCTTGAAAAAGTAATGAAATTAACTTTAGTAGAGGACGAGGACCTAGGTGCAAAAAGCTGTACTTTGTCTCCGAAAAAGAAATACCATGTTCATAAAAATTGGGTAGGCAAAGATGCATCAAAAATCTTAAGTGAAATAGGTATAACTAAGCAAGATGTGAAGTTGCTTATATGTGAAGTTGACAGTGACCACCCTTATGTTACCCTAGAACAAATGATGCCAATACTTCCACTTGTAAGATGTAGTGATGTGGATGAAGCTATAAAGCTAGCTGTAAAAGCAGAAGGTACAAACAAACACACAGCATCGATTTTCTCTAGAAATGTGGATAACATGACTAAGTTTGCAAGAGCTATAAATACAACCATATTTGTAAAAAATGCTCCTACTTTAGCAGGCGTTGGATATAAAGGAGAAGGTAATGCAACCTTTACTATCGCTGGACCAACAGGAGAAGGAATCACATCTGCAAAAACGTTTACAAGAGTAAGAAGATGCGTTTTGGCAGAGGGTGGATTTAGAATAGTGTAGGTGAGTGTGATGAGTAGTAAAGCAATTGGGTGCCTTGAAGTGCTTGGATTGAGCGTAGCACTTGATGCTATGGACAAAGCGTGTAAAGGCTCGGATATTAAGATACTTGGGATAGACTGCAATAATCCTTCAGAAGGAGACAAGGCTAAAATACCAAATGTATTTCAGGTCAAGTTTGAAGGCGATGTATCAAGTGTAAAGGATGCTTTAGAAATAGCTAAAGCAACAGCTCTTAAGTACATCGATGAAAAAGATATTCTAACTCATATGATATCAAGAAAAGCAAGTGAAATTGATTCGATATTAAAGCTTGGAAAATTTAAAATGAAATAGGAGGTTTGGCATGAAAGCATTAGGAATAATTGAAACAAGAGGATTGGTTGCACTTATAGAGGCTACGGATGCTATGATAAAATCTGCAAATGTAGAAGTAGTGGGAACAGAAAAAATAGGTTCAGGACTTGTATCTGTAGTAGTACAAGGAGAAGTAGGAGCAGTAAAGGCAGCTGTTGAAGCTGGAGCTGAAAGTGCTCAAAGATTAGGTGAGGTTGTGGCAGTTCATGTAATTCCTAGACCATCAATGGGACTTGAGCAATTACTACCTGCAATTAAGTAGGTGTTTGCGTGAAAACATATGAAGCAGTAGGCGTTATAGAAACGTTATACTTTACTGTAGCAATTGAAATGCTAGATGAAATGCTAAAATCCTCAAACGTAGAATTTCTAAGAAAAGAGACTACTCTAGGAGGCAAACTGATAACCCTATTTGTAGGAGGATCTGTTTCTGAAGTGTCAAACGCTATAGAGTTAGTAAAAAAACTAGGAGAAGGTAAGCATATAAATCACCTCAAAAATGCAATTGTGATTTCTAAACCTCATCCTGAAATACTAAAATATGTAATATCGAGTGAAAAAATTATAAATGAAGAAACTTTGAAGGTAAATAATTAATTTACTGTATCTGAGAGGAGATAAATAAATGGAAGCTTTAGGAATGATAGAAACTAGAGGATTAACTGCAGCAGTTGAAGCGGCAGATACAATGCTAAAAGCAGCAGATGTAAAGGTGATTGGAACTGAGAAAATAGGCTCTGGCCTAGTTACGATAGTAGTGCAAGGAGATGTAGGAGCAGTAAAAGCAGCGGTAGAAGCTGGAGCTGAGAGTGCTCAAAGATTAGGAGAAGTAGTAGCTGTCCATGTAATACCTAGACCATCTGAGGATGTAAAAAAGGTATTACCTATAATAGGATAGTGATATATCATGGATAAACATGATTTGAAGAAGGAAATTGCAAAGCTGGTTATGCAAGAGCTAAAGACCAGTGGCTTACTAATAAATGAGTATAATAAAGTACCAGTTTCAGTATCTGCAAGACATCTTCATCTATGCAAGGAAGATTTAGAAGCTTTATTTGGAAAAGGCTACGAGCTTACAGTTGAAAAGGAAATCTCTCAACCAGGTCAATATGCAGCAAAGGAAAAGGTTACCTTGATAACTGATAAAGGAAAAATAGAAAATATAAGAGTTCTAGGACCTCTAAGAAATAAAACTCAAATAGAACTCACAAAATCAGAAGCTAGAACGCTAGGACTTAATTTAGAGGTTAGAAACTCAGGTGACTTAGCCAACACCTCTGGCGTGACTATCAAAGGGCCAAAGGGTAGTATTGAGCTAAGAGAAGGTGTAATCATAGCGGATAGGCATATACACATGACTCCAGAGGATGCAGAAAATTATGATGTAAAAAATGGACAAAAGGTATCAGTAGTTGTCAATGGTAAAAAAGGCGGAGTGTTATCAAACGTTACTATACGTGTAAATCCACGCTATAAGCTGGATTTTCATATAGACACAGACGATGCCAATGCATTTTTAATCCAAAACGGCGATTTACTAGAGCTGGTGAAATGAGAGGAGGGCAAGATTCATGTTACTTGGTAAAGTAAAAGGAAATATAATTTCTACCAGAAAGCATGAAAGGCTTGTCGGATATAAACTACTGATTGTAGAGCCTTATTACGGAAATAAAAAAGATACACTAATTGCGGCAGATAGACTAGGAGCGGGACTTGGAGAATTAGTTCTTTTAAGTCAAGGAAGCCCAGCGCTTAAAGCTCTTGACAACGATGCACCTATAGATGCCGTAGTGGTTGGAATTGTAGATTCAGAGCCGGACAAAGGGTGATTCTAATGATGGAAAATTTAGTGAAGGTATTGGCTGTTGCCGATCCAGCAGTAAATGTATACGTGAAACCAGAATATTCGATTCTAAATAAGTTTAAGGCCACTCATGGAATTGATGTAGAATTTGACATTATTCCTTTTGAAAATTATTATGAAAAGCTCATGAAAGCATTTGCTGGCGAGCTGGATTATGACATGGTTATGGTGGCTGGCCATCTATGGCTTAAGGATTTTGTTTCAAAGGACTATTTAGCTCAGCTAACAGAGCCCTCAGATAAAGCTTACGATGAAATGGATATAACTGAGGTAGTAAGAGATGAAATGAAGATAGATGGGAAAAAATATCTTTATCCTTCGTTTTGCGATGGGCACATAATGCTATACAGAAAGTCTATGATAGAGCCTGTATATGGAAAAATAAATAAAAAATCCATAACTACAGATGAATATCTAGATATAGCAAGGAAATACTATAAGGAAACTTCAAAGCCTTCAGTGGCTATGAAAGCTCATGAATCTGAGATATTTTTAGATATTCTTCCTTTTATAAGAAACGAAGGAATTGAACCGTTTGATGAAAATACTAATATGCCACAGCTAGATGATATAGGTTGTCTTAACGCACTAAATAAATATTTAGAACTTAAATCCTACGCAGTGTCAGGTACAGAAAATTTTGCAAATGATGAAGTAAGAAAAGCATTTCAAAATAAAGAAGTCCCTATGACAATCACCTGGGGAGGACAACTGGGTATGGTTATGGATGAAAACTGTATAGATAAAGAAGATGTTGGATTCTTAGCCCTAAATACTAGCTGGAACGTAACCTGGAGCTTTGGAGTATCAAAAGCTTCATCTAGAAAAGACAAAGCAATAAAACTACTTGAATATCTTACTAGTAAAGAAGTTGATAGGTATGTTGGAAGCTATGCAGGCTCTCCTGTTAGAAAATCAACATATGAAGCAGATAAAGATAATTACCCTTGGTATGAAATTCATTATGATTTGGTAACTAAATATGCAAAGCCTTTGCCAAAGATGCTAAATGCTGGAAAGCTAATGGAACCTATATACAAAGGAGTATATAGTGTGTTTACAGATAAAGCTTTGCCTGCGAGTGCCTTAAAGGAGATGCATAATCAAGTTATGAAGCTGAAAATGGAGGAATCTAAATGAAACTTATAGTTATAGGTGGTGTAGCTGCAGGAATGTCTGCTGCATCAAAGCTAAAAAGATTAGATCCCCAAGCTCAGGTTGTAGTTTATGAAAAAGGAAGCTTTTTATCTTATGGAGCCTGTGGTCTTCCCTATTATGTTTCAGGAGTCAATGACGACTACAAAAAAATGATAATAAGAACTCAGGAAGATTTTGAAAAAGCTGGAATTAGTACATTTACAAATCATGAAGTAATAAAAGTAGACCCTCAAAACAAAACTATAATGGTAAGAGATTTAATCTCAAAAAGCATGTTTATAGATAAATACGACAAGCTCATGATTTCTACAGGAGCTCATCCTATAGTTCCGAATTTTAAGGGAAAGGATTTATCTGGAGTATTTGTACTCAAAACCTTAGAAGATGGAATAAAGCTAAGGGAAGCAGCTTCAAAAAGCGAAATGAAAAACGTAGTCATAGTAGGCGGAGGTTATATTGGAATAGAACTTGCTGAAGCTATGGTAGAGCTTGGAAAGAATGTAAAAGTGCTTGAAAAAAGCGAGAGAATCCTAACCTCTTTTGATAAAGAAATTTCTGAAATTGCAGAAAAAACTCTAAAAAATCATTCAGTAGAGCTCTTGTTAGATGAAGAGCTTGAAATTATAAAAGGTACAGAAACTGTAACTGGAATAAAAACATCTAAAGGTGACTACGATGCAGATATGGTGATTTTATCAATAGGAGTAATGCCATCTACAGACTTTCTAAAAGGCTCAGGTATTGATTTAGCTAAAAACGGTGCAGTAATTATCGATAGAGAGATGAGAACAAGCGTAAGTGACATCTACTCTGCTGGTGACTGTGCTGAGGTTTACCATATGGTAAAAGAAGAAAATTCCTATATTCCACTGGGAACTACAGCAAACAAATGCGGTAAAATTGTAGGAAATAATTTATCTGGTCAGCATCAGAAATTTATTGGAGCTTTAGGCTCAGCAGCTATCAAAATAATGGATATGGAAATGGCAAGAACAGGTATAGGAGAAAGCGAAGCAAAGGCAATGAAGCTTGATTATGATACGGTTTTTGTAAAAGACTATAACCATCCTCCATACTATCCAAATAGGGAAGCGTTATATATTAAGCTGATATATGAAAAGCGAACTCATAGGATACTTGGAGCTCAGATTGCAGGAAAGCAAGGAGCTGTTCTTAGAGTGGATATGTTTGCTATAGCTATCCAAGCAAAAATGACAGCAGAAGATATAGGAATGGCTGATTTATGCTATGCACCACCATTTTCCGGTGTATGGGATGCTGTAAATATAGCGGCAAATGCTGTAAAGTAGGTGAAAAATGACAGCAAATAAAATTAAAACCTTGAAAGAGGCAGTAAATTTAATTGAAGATAAGATGACGATAGCAATAGGAGGCAACGTGCTTCACAGAGCTCCGATGGCTTTTGTTAGAGAGATAGTTAGAAGCAAAAAAAGAGACTTAAGAATAGTAAAAACAGCAGGAGCCCATGATGTGGATTTACTTTGTGGCTCTGATTGTGTGAGTATAGTTGATGCAGGCTTTATAAGCTATGAAACTGAGTTTGGACTTGCTAATCATTATAGAAAAGCTGTGGAAACTGGAAGAATAAAAGCCAATGAACATGCTTGCTATACTGTCATGTGTGCTCTTAGAGCTGCTAAAGCAGGGCTTAACTTCATGCCAGTAAAAGGATTAGTTCATAGTGATTTAATTGCAGAAAACGATTATTTTAGAAAAATAACAGATCCTTTTAGTGGTGAAAGCGTGACTGTAGTAAAAAGTATAAATCCAGATGTTGCAGTTATTCATGTTCATGAATGCGACAAAGAAGGAAATGCTGTTATTTATGGTCCTAAATTCGATGACGAATTAATATCTCTTTCAGCAAAAAAAGTAATTTTGACAACAGAGAAGCTTGTTAATAAAAGCAAATTTTCTAAGCAAATGCAAAATATAGCTATACCTGGTTTTCTCGTAGATTCTATAGTTGTTATTCCAAAAGGAGCATCACCATGTAGCTGTCCTGGACTATATGACATAGACGAAAAGATTCTAAAGGACTTTACAAGTAATTGTTCTAAAGAGCATATAGAAAAATATTTAGCATATTATGAAGTTAAAGATTCTGTAAAGGGGGCGTTTTATAGTGTATAGTACCTCATATACTGCAAATAAGCCTCATCATCCAGCAGATATAATGATATGTGCAATAGCTAGGATGCTGAAAAACGATGAAACTATCTTTCATGGAGTTTCATCTTCGCTTCCTATGGTGGCTATGAAGCTAGCCAAAGCTTTATATGCTCCAGATGCTGTACTTTTAAATATCCCTGGCGGAGTGAATTCCTCATCATTTAAGACATCTGAGTATTCATCAGCAGGAGAAGAGCTTTGGGATAATTCTGAAGCAATATTTCCACTAGAAAAAATATTTGACCTTTCTATGAGAGGTGGCTTAGATGTAGCTTTTTTAAGCGGAGTCCAGTTTGATGCAAGTGGAAATGTCAATGCATCTGTAATCGGAAGCTACTCAAAGCCTAAGGTTAGATTGCCAGGTGGAGCTGGTAGCGCTGTGCTTATCCCAACAGCAAAAAAAGCTATAATTTGGAGAACTAAGCATGACAAAAGAACCTTTGTAGAGAATGTTGATTTTGTAACTACAAGAGGAAATATTCATAAAATAGTTACTCCACTTTGTATATTTGGTTATGAGAATTCTAGATTGTATCTAGATAGTATCAGCCCAAATACTACGATAGAAGAAGTGAAAGCTAATACTGGATTTACAATATTTGAAGAAACTGTTCCAACCATTATGGAGCCTACAAGAGAAGAGCTAAGCTTAATAAAGCGTATTGATCCAAAAGGTGTGCGCTATAAGGAGTTTTCTAAGTAGGAGATGTAGCATAAGCTACTATTACTTTGATGGATACTTAAATTTATCCATAGATAATTACAAGGAGGAATAAAAAGTGAAAAGAAAATTATCGTTTTTACTAGTATTGGTAATGGCAGTAGCATCTCTAGCAGGCTGCTCAGGCGGCGCTAGCACAGATGAAGCAAGTGGTGATTCAGCTGTAGCAATGTACGAAGGTACCCCATTAGCTGAAAAAGGCGACATAAAAATCGCTGTAATTAGAAATCTAGGTGCTGACGAGCATACAGCTCAGTTTTTAGCTGGAGCAGTTGAAGAAGGTAAGTCATTAGGATTTGGTGTTGATACATTTACAACAGATGGAAACAACGCAAAGTTTGAAGACATATTCAACCAAGTTTTACTAGGTGACTATGATGGAATAGTTGTATCTCATGGACAAGACAATGCTCAGGCTTTAATCGAGCAAGCAACAGAAAAAGGTATACCTGTAGTAGCATTTGATACAAATGCTGAGGTTGAAGGAATAACAACTACAGCTCAAGATGATTTTTCACTAGCAAAGCTATCTTTAGATGCACTTATTGCAGCTAACCCTGGAAAAACTCCAAAAATTATCAAAATGTGGGTAGCTGGATTCCCACCAATGGAGAGAAGAGAGCAAATCTATCAAGAATATTTAAAAGAAGGTAAAATTGAAGAAGTAGCAGTTGTAGGTGAAGTAGGAGACTTTACAAACGTTGCAGGGCTTAATGCAAATGCTATAGGCTCATTATTAACAAGATTCCCTAAAGGCGAAGTAGATGCTATCTGGGCTAGCTGGGATGCATTTGCTACAGGGGCGTTTACTGCACTTAACGAAAATAACAGAACTGAAATCAAAATCTTTGGTATCGACGTTTCAAATGCTGACCTTCAGATGATGCAAGCAGAAAACTCTCCATGGGTACTTACTGCAGCTGCTGATGCTAAGCTTGTAGGAACACTTAACGTTAGATTACTAGCTAAGAAAATTGCAGGAGAAGAAACACCAGCAACATATGAAATACCAGCAACTACTATAGCACAAGAAGATTTAATGAAAGCAGGCGGACAAGTTACAGTTGAAACTCTAGCAGACGTATACGATACTTGGGGTAAATCAGAGACATTTAACGAAGATTGGATGAAACAAATCAAAGGAAGCAATTAAATTTGACTGCGGAGAAGAAGGAGTTATTCTTTCTTCTCCTCTATTTACTATTTGGATAAAACGATTTCTTACACTTTTAGAACCTTGATATTAAATTGAATTTAATTGGTCTTATATATAAAATAAGATATTAATATAAAGTTTCAAAAATATAATTTGAGGTGATTTAAATTGGAAACCTTTAAAGTAGAAATGCAGGATATTTCTATTGAGTTTCCAGGAGTAAAGGCATTAAAGGGAGCAAAGTTTGCTACACATGGAGGAACTGTTCATGCCCTTATAGGTGCCAATGGTGCTGGAAAATCTACACTTATGAAAATTCTATCAGGTGCCTATTCTCACTGGAGCGGCAATATAATTATTAATGACAAGCAAGCTAATATTAGAACGACAAAAGAATCAAAAGATTATGGGATACAGATAGTTTATCAAGAGGTAGACGTGGCACTTATTCCTTACCTTACTGTAGCTGAAAACATACTGCTAGATCAGATGGTAAATGAAATGGACCATAAGCATTTTGTAAACTGGAAAGAAATAAATAGAAAAGCTAAAGAAGTTTTAGAGCATCTTAACTTAAATATCCCAGTAAGCAAAAAAGTTGAAGAGCTTTCTCTTGCTCAAAAGCAAATGATTCTAATTGCAAGAGCCATAGCACAAAACTGCTCACTTCTTATACTTGATGAGCCAACTGCACCATTGTCAAAATCTGAAACAGACGAGCTTTTTAAAGTAGTAGCTGAGCTAAAGGAAAAAGGAGTAGGAATTATATTCATATCTCACCGATTACCTGAAATCTTTACAATCTGCGATGATATAACGATAATGAGAGATGGTCAGTTTATTACTCAGATGAAAATTAAGGACACAAATGAAAAGCAAGTGGTTGAATATATGCTTGGAAGAAGCTTAGATGAGAGCTACCCTAAGTATGAGGCCGAAATCGGAGAAGTGTGCTTTAGCGTTAAAAACCTTCAGGACAATAAAACACTAAAGGGCGTTAATCTTGATATTAGAAAAGGTGAAATAGTAGGAATAGCTGGTCTTGTTGGAGCAGGAAAAACAGAGCTTTGCAAAGCATTATTTGGAGCTGAGCAAATAACTGCAGGAGAAATAACTTTAAATGGAAAAAAATTAAATCTGAAAACTCCTTATCATGCTGTTAGTGAAGGAATAGCACTAGTACCAGAGGAAAGAAGAAAAGAAGGAGTATTAGTTGAGGAGTCGGTCGTAACTAATTTAACTCTACCTAGTTTGGAGAATTTTTCTAAAAACAATTTTGTACAGTTTAAAAAAGAGCACGATGTATCGCTTAAAACCATAAAGGATTTAGGAATAAAAACTCCTCATGAAAAACAAAAGGTAGCTTATCTTTCTGGAGGGAATCAGCAAAAGGTAGCAGTAGGAAAATGGCTAATAGCAGATGCTGACTTATATATATTTGATGAGCCTACAAAAGGAGTAGATGTAGGAGCAAAATCAGATATATTCGAATTAATAGGAAGATTAGTAACTAAAGGCAAATCAGTAATATATGCAACATGCGAAACTCAAGAAATACTTGGTATTTCTGATAGAATATACGTAATGTACGATGGAAAAATAGCAAAAGAGCTGGTTACAAAGGATGCTTCTGAGGATGAAATCCTATTTTATTCAGCAGGAGGGAATAATAATGAACACTAAGACAAGTTCAAAGCAAAATAAAAAATTTAGTTTTTTTGATTTTCTATACAATTATGGAACACTTCTAACGATTGTAGTGATTTTTGCATTTTTTACAATTGCTACTGATGGAAGATTCATGCAGGCAGCCAATCTAGTAAACATACTAAGAGCTATGTCTATAACAACTGTAATAGCTACAGGTGTTATGATTTCCCTTGTAGTTGGAGGATTTGATTTATCGGTAGGCTCAGTTGCATCTATGACAATGGCAGTATCTACAGCCATGTTTGTTTGGTATGACCAGAATATATTTGTAGCTATAGCAGCTTCTGTAGTAATAGCAGCAGTAATAGGTTATTTGAACTCAATTCTTATAATCAAAGGAAGAATTCCAGATATGCTTGCAACCTTAGCTGCGATGTTTATATTCAATGGAGTATCTTCAACTTTTTCTCAAGGTAAAATCATATCTCAAAATATGATAATGGCAGATGGAACTACTTCTACTGGACTTATAGCTCCAATGTTTAGAGAACTTGGAAAAGTTCCAACAATAATAATTATAATGGTATTAATAATGGTTGTAGTACATATATTCCTGAAATATACTAAGCATGGAAGATATATGTATGTAGTAGGTGGAAACAAGGAAGCGGCAAGACTATCTGGAGTAAAAGTAAATAAATATATTATTGTTGCCTATGTTATGTCAGCTATATTAGCTGGAATAGGAGGAATTTTACTTGCGGCTCGTATAGGACAGTCAAATCCGTCAGGTGGAGCTGGATACCTTATGGAGTCAGTAGCTGCGGCGTATATTGGTTTTTCTGTAGCAGGAGCTGGAAAGCCAAATGCTATAGGAACTTTCTTTGGAGCACTACTTATGGTTTCGCTTTCAAATGGTCTAGTTATGCTTTCAGTTCCATATTACTCAATGGATATAATTAAAGGAGCAGTTCTAGTACTAGCACTTGGATTAACATATTATAAAAACGAAGCGTAGAATGGAGGAAATACGATGAATTTTGATAAGTATTTTACTATGAGCGAGGCTGATGCAGCACTATACGCTAAAACAAAATTAGATTTCTTTGGAAAAGACGAAGAACTAGTTTGTAAGGAAATTGGAGATGGAAATCTAAACTATATATTCAAAATCGATTCACTTTCTACATCGAAATCTCTAATTATAAAGCAATCTGGTCCAGTTGCAAGAATTTCAGACGAGTTTAAGCTATCAGCCGATAGGAATAGAATAGAATATGAAATTCTAAAATATCAGAGCACTTTAGCTCCAGGATTAGTGCCAGAGGTTTACAGCTATGACCCTATTATGAATTGCACATCTATGGAGGATTTATCTGACCATGTGATTATGAGAACTGAAATGATTAATCATAAGCAATTTAAAAAATTTGCAGATGATATTACTACATTTATGGTAAATACACTACTTCTTACTTCTGACGTGTGTATGGAGCATAAAGCAAAAAAAGAGCTGGTTAAAAACTTTATCAATCCAGAGCTTTGCGAGATATCAGAAGATCTAGTATACACAGAGCCATTTAGTGATATAAACAATAGAAATGATATCTTTGCTCCAAATGTTGATTGGGTTAAAGAAAATATATATTCAGATGAAGCTTTAAAGCTAGAGACTGCAAAGCTGAAGTTTGATTTTATGAACAATGCTCAGGCTCTTGTTCACGGAGATCTTCATACAGGCTCGATATTTATTAAAGAGGATTCTACGAAAGTAATCGATCCAGAATTTGCTTTTTACGGACCTATGGGATATGACGTTGGAAACGTAATAGCTAACCTTATGTTTGCTCTTGCGAATGCTCAGGCTTATGAAAAAGCTGAGCAAATTAAATGGCTAGAGGATACAATAGTAGAAGTAATAGACCTGTTCAAAGAAAAATTCTCTAAAGCATGGGATGAAAAAGCATCAGAATATACAGCAAAATATAAAGGCTTTAAGGAATACTATCTAGATACTGTACTGCGTGATACTGCGGCAGTTACAGGATTAGAAGGAATAAGAAGAATCGTAGGAATAGCTCATGTAAAAGATATAACTTCAATTCAAGATGAAGAAAAGAGAACTAAAGCAGAAAGACTATGCATGCTTGCTAGCAAAAGCTTTATAATGAACAGAGAAGAACTAAAAACAGGTAAGGACTTCTTGGAAGTAATAAAGAAAACTACAGTGAAGCTTTAATAGGAGGAAAATATGTCTAATAATGTGCTTAACTTTCAGTCTGTAAGACTGGATGAAGATAAAAATGTACTTGTGATTTTAGATCAAACAGTGCTTCCTAATTCCACTTCGTACCTTGAACTAGAGACAGTAGAGGATGTGTGGGATGCAATATATAAGCTACAAGTAAGAGGAGCGCCTGCTATTGGAATAGCTGGAGCGTATGGAGCTTATCTTGGAATCAGCAAAAGCACCTGCGAAAATTATGAAGACTTTTATGCTGAGTTTATGAAAGTTAAAGAAAGAATTGCATCATCAAGACCAACTGCTGTAAATTTATTTTGGGCACTAGACCGTATGGAAGCTTGCTTAAAGCAAAACAAAGATAAGGCTGTGCCAGAAATTATCAAAGCACTAAAAGCAGAAGCTCATTTTATTAGAGATGAAGATGAAAAGGTGTGTAAAGCAATAGGAGAATATTCACTTTCACTTTTAAAGCCTGAGATGGGAATTCTTACTCATTGCAACGCTGGAACTATAGCTACAGCAAAATATGGTACAGCTCTTGCACCACTTTATCTAGGGGCTGAAAAAGGATATAATTTCAAAGTATTTGCTGATGAAACAAGACCTCTTCTTCAAGGAGCAAGACTTACTGCTTGGGAGCTAAATGAAGCAGGAATAGATGTTACACTGATTTGTGACAACATGGCATCTATAGTTATGAAAAATGGATGGATAGATGCAGTGGTTGTAGGCTGTGATAGAGTAGCATATAATGGAGACACTGCAAATAAAATAGGAACATCAGGAGTGGCAATACTTGCAAAAGAATATGGAATTCCTGTATACGTTCATGCTCCACTTTCTACTATAGATTTAAATACAAAAACAGGAAAAGATATTCATATAGAGCTAAGACCTGGAGAAGAGATATACAAGACCTGGTATGAAAAGCCAATGGCTCCAGAAGGTATAAAAACCTATAATCCAGCTTTTGATGTAACAGATGCAAAATACATCACAGCTATAATAACAGAAAAAGGAATTGCATACCCTCCATATGAGGAATCACTTCCAAAGCTTTTTGAAAAATAAACCTTATTTTGAATAAACCTAGATTCTAGGAAGCTCTATTAGTAATCTGGGATTACAATAATTAGTAAGGCAATATTAAAGGACTATCGAAAATAAAAGAAAATTAAAATATATTGTTTGACTTTTGGTCAAGAGCCACAATATATTGAATTTGCCTTTCTTTTATTCGATAGTCCTTTTTGATTTATTATAGCTAGGCATGAGATATGGAATTTCTCCCTATTTTCTTTGCCTGATATAAAGCAACATCTGCTTTTTGAATGAGGTCTTCACAGCTTACATTGCAATCTTTTGTAAAAGTTGCTATACCAATACTCACAGTCACATAATCAGAAATAGTAGATGTCATATGCTCTATTTCTAGATTTTCAATATTGGTTTTGATATTATCAGCCAATATACTAGCTGAGTATTTATCTGTTTCAGGGAGAAGGACTACAAATTCCTCTCCTCCATATCTTGCTACTAAATCAGTTTGTCGTTTAACGGTAGACCTTAAAGTAGCTGCTATGGTTTTCAAACAAATATCCCCTTGAACATGACCGTAAGTGTCATTGTAAAGCTTGAAGAAATCTACATCTATCATAATGATAGATAAATTAGACCAATTTCTTTTCATTCTAGCATATTCATACATTATGCGTTGCTCTAGGTATCTTCTATTTGCTAGTCCAGTCATAGAATCAATCAAAGAATTTTTTTCTGCTATTTCTTTTTCTATCTTTAGTTTACTTGCAAGCTCAGATGCTTTTAGCTCAGCTTTTTTCTGATCAGTTATATCGATAGTACTTGTCCTATATCCATTAAAATCATTATTTGAATCATAAATTTTTTTCCAAGAAATCAAAATCCATCTTTCTCCAAATATTTTATGATTAATTAAAAATTCATTTTTACCAGAAATTCTACTACTCAAGGCATACTTATATTCTTTAGCAAGGCTAGCTAAATTGTCTGAAATAACGATGTCTTTAAAGATGTCTTCAAGCTTAGTGGCTTCATTAGGCGAATATCCGATTATATGCTTTATCATTTCGTTAGTCCATATTAACTTCCCATTTTCATTAAACCAAGCCTCCCAGCTAGCAGAGGAAAGAGCGATAACTTTGTATTTTTGCTCGCTTTCGATTAATTTCCTTTCAGTTTCTCTTAAATCACTTACATCCCTAATTATTGATATTACATATTGCTCATCGTCGATTACTATTTTACTAGATGAAATACTTCCTAAAAAGGGCTCTGTTTCTTTGGTATATAAATAGGCTTCATAGTTTTCTAGAGTTTCACATTCCACAAGGGCATTTAAGAACAAATTCCTTGCTGAATTGTCATTCCAGATATTTAGGTCCAAGGTAGATTTATTTTGTATATCTTCAAATCTGTAGCCAAGCTTATCTATGAACTTCTTGTTAGCATGAAAAATTTTACCATCATAAAGTTTAGTTACCACAACTAAATCTGGACTGATATCTATTATATTAGAAAATTTTATTTTTTCTTTTTCGAGCATAGAAGAAAGCTTTTGATTTGTTAGAAGGATAATACCAAAGCTTCCTAATACTGATGGCAGTAAGGCAGATAAGTCAGTCAACAGGACAATGAACTCAGATAGTTCAGGTTTAGAAGGAAGAACCATGATAGTAAACAATACTCTAAAAATCCAAAATGAAGTATTTATCCAGTATGTAATTATCAAAACTGAAATACTTCGATGTATTTCTGCGGTTCTATGAGAATATAAAAGTCTTAACACGAATGCTGAAAACATCAGTAAAACAATAGAAGTACTAAACATTCTAAGTGTAGTGTTGTCTGAAAATACAGATACATAAATTAATAAAAAAGAAAAAAGAGCAGATCTGTAATTACTAAATTTAAGATTTCCTTCAAAAAAACTTTTTAAAGAAATATAATAAACACCCTGACCTAGAATCAGCAATAAATTACTAGACATAATGGCATAGGGTCTAAAGGAAGGAACACTTGCAAATAAACTTAGGACAAAACCTAAAATTACCATCCCAGTACCTGCTACCCATATTTTAAGAAAGCTATGGTTTTTATATAGCTTAATGTGATAAAACAAAACAAAAAACAACAGTACTATAGATATAATTACGCCCATTAAAAAATCATATATATTTAAATTCATACTATCCCCCGATTATTCCCAGAAAATAATCTTAAGTTATCACAGTCATGTATAAATATTAATAGTTTATACCTAGTGTACTATGTATTATATCATACTACAAAGTAGTAAAAATATTATATTATATGAAAAAAGACCTATATATAATAAAACGTATAATATTGATGATTAAAATGATTTTAGAATTTCAAAATTAGAGTATAATTATTATATTTGGTAAATTATAATTGTACGAAGAAATTCAGAGGTATTGGAGGATAAAATGCAAAGAGGAAAAAAAATTATACTTTTATCACACTGTATTTTAAATGTAAATGCAAAAGTTGAAGGCTTTGAGCCTTATGAAAGCTTAGTAAAGGAATTAACTGATTACCTTTATGAAAATAAAGTGGGAATAATTCAGCTACCATGTCCTGAAATGGCTATATATGGGATAAAACGCTGGGGACATGTAAAAGACCAATTTAATTATAGTTTTTTTAAAAAAAGCTGTGAAATTTTCTTGGAATCAACAGTTAATCAATTAGAAAGCTATTTAGATGCTGGGTATCACATAGTTGGATGTATAGGAGTAGATGGGAGCCCTAGCTGTGGAGTGAATCTAACTTGTAAATCTAGTGAGTGGAAAGGTGAAATGTCTATGAAACCTGAACTAAGCTCTATACTTGCTGATGTTAGGATGGTTAAGGAAAAAGGAGTATTTATGGAAGTTTTAGAAAAAATGCTAATCGAAAATAATATAAACATACCTTTTATTGGTATAAATGAAGAAAATTTTAAAGAATCTTTATTTGAAATAAGGGAGTTTATTGTTAATAATAGTAAATAGAATAACTCGATAATATATATAGATATATTCAATTGTACATTTCTTTTTCTAAATATGATAATTAATACGATATCAAAATTACTATTTAGGAGGAGAATATGAGAAATTCTAGCTTTTCTTCAACAAGAGATATGATATTTGCATCATTAGGTATTATTTTGAATTTAGCTTTAGGAACTATTGTAAGTACATTTCAAATTCCACTACTTTTTTTAGATACAATAGGAACCATTTTAGTAGCTGTAGTGCTAGGACCTTTTGCAGGGGCTCTTACAGGGGGACTTACTAATGTAATCCAAGGAATACTTACAAATCCTAGGGATATACCATTTGCACTTGTTAATATTGCAATTGGTATTATAGTTGGTATGATTGCCAAAAAAACTAAGTTTGATATTAAGACTGCAGTTATTACTGGCTTAATTTTATCAATAGTAGCACCTTTAATCGGAACTCCAATTGCTGTGTTTATGTATGGAGGCTTAACTGGTGGAGGAACAGATATATTATTTGCATGGCTACTTGCTACTGGGCAAAAAATATTTACGGCAGCATTTATTCCAAGAGTTGCTGGAAACCTAGTTGATAAAATAGGAAGCTGTATCTTAGTTAGCTCTATGCTTAGGTATATACCTAAAGAGTATATTAATAAAAAAGCAGCTTAGATTAAAAGCTCTATTTCAATTATAACAAAAATTGAAAAGAGCTTTTTTATTGTAATAAAATGAGCTGTAAAGACTATTCGTTAGATTTATAAATTTAAAAAGCTTTGTTTTATTAGGAATGAGTGACATTAAATTATCATGAATATACATTTTTTGGAGTATAATATAAGTAAATGATTTTTTGAGATTTGAGAATAAAAATTATAAAATTTGAATAGTAATGCAATCTATTTATGCATAAGATTTATTACAAAGATCAGGAGGTTTAAAAGCATGAATATACATGACCAATTTGATTTATTAAGAACGAAAAAGCAATCTATCGGAACACCTCCTGGAACTATTGATTATTCGGGAGATTATTCAGATGTAGATATAAAAATAGAGGTTATTAGATATAATAAAGATAAATTTCAAATCGATGCCGAGTCAGATATTAAAAATATAAGTAAAATAATTTCTGGTAGTGATTTCGAAGAGGAAATTATTTGGATCAATATTATAGGGCTTCACAATAAGAAGATAATAGAGCTGATTGGTAGGTCTCTAAATATCCATCACATGGATTTAGAAGATATTGTCCATGTTTCACAGTGGAGTAAAATAATAAACCAAAATGATTATTTGTTTTCCATATTTAAAATGATATATCTAAATGAAGATGAAATTATTCATGAACAGGTTTCAGTCATTGTAAAAAATAATTTAGTAATCACTTTTCAAGAAACGCCAGGAGATGTATTTGACCATATTAGAAGTAGATTAGACAGTCAAAAAGGTCAGCTCAGATTTGAGGATTCAAGTTATCTATTTTATTCTATACTCGATGCAATAGTTGATGAATATATGCTTGTTATAAATTATATTTCTCTTAGATTTAATGAAATTGAGATGCAAATTATAGAAGAAAGAAGCCCAAATAAAGAAGAACTATATAAGCTTAGAAAAGAGCTTTTATTTTTCAGCAATTCAATTGCTCCACTTCAAGATACCTTGAGAAGATTTGTAATTGAGGATAGTGCTTTTTATACTCAGGATATGTCACCTTATTATTCAGATATAAAAGACCATCTTAGCCAAATATCAGATTCAATTATGGGCTATAGAGAAATGAGTAATAGCCTTCATGAGGTTTCGATGTCAAACGTAAGCATGAGAATGAACAGAGCTATGATGACGCTTACTATTTTTTCAGCTATCTTTATTCCTTTGTCATTTTTGGCAGGAGTATTTGGTATGAATTTTAAGCATATGCCAGGCTTAAATGAACCAAAATCCTTTATTTACTTTGCTATATTTTGCATAACTCTAGCCTCTGGGATGATAACATATTTCAAAGCTAGAAAATGGTTTTAAAGGATATAATAAATCTACAAAAAACAATCTTAGAAATATAAATAAGGGTGGGTTAAGGATAATGAAGCAAACTACAAATACAAAATACGTTATGATGGCTATAGCGGCCGCATCTTTATATGGAGTTAGCGCTCCAATGTCAAAGCTATTGCTTGAAAAGCTAAGCCCAACAATTATGGCGTCCATGCTATATTTAGGAGCTGGAATTGGGATGCTTGCACTTCAAATTATCAAAAAAATGTCTAAAGCTCAAAGCTATGAAGCGAGCTTAACAAAAAAAGAGCTCCCATATATTATAGGTATGATAATCCTAGATATTGCGGCTCCTATATTTCTGATGATAGGACTTACAAAAACCACATCATCAAACGCTTCTTTATTAAATAATTTTGAAATAGTTGCAACTGCAATGATAGCATTATTTATCTTTAAGGAAGCTGTAGGTAAAAGAATGTGGACAGCTATTTTCTTTATTACATTATCGAGTATAGTACTGACCTTTGAAGATATAAGTAGCTTTACTTTTTCTGTAGGCTCAGTTTTTGTTTTGCTTGCATGTGTGAGCTGGGGACTTGAAAATAATTGCACTAGAATGCTTTCAATTAAAGACCCTGGACAAATTGTAGTAATAAAGGGATTAGGTTCAGGCTTTGGAGCTTTATTAATTGCTTGGTTATCAAAGGATATAAAAATAGATATTTCATACGCTTTGATTGCTTTGATATTAGGCTTTGTTGCTTATGGTCTTAGTCTGCTTATGTATATTAGAGCTCAAAGAGAGCTTGGCGCGGCAAGAACAAGTGCATACTACGCAGCCGCTCCTTTTATTGGAGTGCTAATATCTTGGATAGTGTTAAAAGAAGCTATCACTCCATCTTTTCTGACTGCACTATTTATTATGCTAATTGGAACTTATTTTGCAGTTACAGAAGACCACGAGCATGCCCATATTCATGCCCTCGAAACTCATGAACACAAGCACAGGCATGATGACAATCATCACACACATACCCATGTTCCAGAATTTATAGGTGAACACAGTCATGAGCATATACATGAAGAAATAACCCATAGTCATTCACATACGCCAGAGGTTCATCATAGACACCAGCATTAGAAAGGAAAATTATGGAGCTAATAATTGCAAATTCTAAAAAAGAAAAAAAGGATTTTCTAAATTTTTATATATCTCAGTACCATAATCATGAGCTTAGAAGAGACTCTCTTTCAGGACTGCTAAAAGGGATTTTATTTGAGCAATCTGTGATGAGTAAATCAATTGAAATCCTGCCCCTTATAGTAAAAAATAATGATGAGATAGTCATGTGCTGTTTACTAGCAAAAGCATCTAGAATGCAAGAGTATTTGCAAATGAGTTTTTTTGAATCCAAAGAGTATTGTATAGAAGGATTCAATCTTGTATACAAAAAAACTGAAGAAATATCAAAAAAGTGGCAGACTAAGTTTATTTGCGCATCTTTAAATATACATGTCAACTATGGTTTAGGCTATTTAAAGGACTCTTATTCAAAACCCCAAAGCTTTGGTATGGCACATAATGAAGCCTTTATTCACGATTACTTTGAAAGTTATGGGTTTACAAGTATTGATATGGTGACTTTTTATAAAAATATGGAAGCTGATTTTACTTTGATTAGCGATAAATTAAAGCAAAAGCTAAAAAGCAGATACTCAGTTAGGCATGCTGATTTTAAAAATATGGAAAGAGAAGCTAAAATCTATACTAGAATTAACAACGATGCATTTAGGAATCATCCATTTTATTATAAAAGAGTAGAAGAAGAGGATTTAGAGCTTTTTAAGGAATTCAAAATGCTATTAAGACCAGAAAATCTTTTGTTTGTATTAAAAGATAATATAGAGGTTGGGTTTATGCTTTGGTATCCTGACTTTCATCAGCTGATGAGTAGCAAAGAGACAGTAGGATTAAAAACTGTAATAAATAATAAGCTCTTCAATCATAAAATTGATAAGTTCAAAATTGTTGAGATGGGCATAATAGAAGAGGAGCAAAAAAAAGGAGCCATATTGGCTTTGTTTGACTATTGCTTTACCCTTACGAAAGGTAGATATAAGTCCTTTGAGTCAGGCTGGGTACTTAAAGAAAATATAATGTCGGGAAATTTTGGCTATAAATGGGCAGATGGAGTTTGTAAAAATTACGTTGCCTATATTAAGGAGCTTTAGCATGAAAATCTACACCAGTATATCTGATGTACAATCAAGCGAAATAGAAGAAGATATTAAGGAATTATTATTGCTTTTGGAAAAAGTGAATAGTTGTGGACAACAATACTATAGCTGTGATAAAACACTGGCAGTTACATATTTGCATAAACTAAATATTTTCAATTTCAAGAAAGGCTTAAAGCTAGAGCTCCCAGTTAGAATATTGGCAATGCCTATTTCTATGGAAATGAGCTCCGTTTTTGGAGATGAAGCTAATCTCGATAAGATATTAAAGAGCATAAGTGGGTTAAGTCTTGTTTTAAACAGTGACACACACTTTACTAATAGAGGAAGAACTCTTTCGAATTTTATGTTCTATAATAAGTTCAATACCTTTAAGGATTATATGAGTTCTCTAAGAAGTAGCTATAGAAGAAGGCTAAACCTAGCGATTGAAAAAGGAAAAGACCTAAGAATAACTAGACTAGAGCCAGAAGCTTTCACTTTAAATCACTATAAGCTTTACGAGGATGTATATAAACGCTCTGATAACAAGCTAGAGCTTCTTCCCATTGAATTTTTTAGGGAATTTGGCAGTGAAATGTATGAGTTTAAAAACCCTGAAAATAAGATTCTTGCGTTTGTGCAGCTACTAGAAAGAAATAATCAGCTATTATTTATTTTTTGCGGATTTAAGGAAGAAGATGTAAAAACCTATGATATCTATTACAACATGCTTTTATTTATAGTAAATCAAGGTATTAGTAGAGGCGTTTATAGTATTAATTTCGGGCAGACCTCAGAAGAATCAAAATCCAAAATAGGCTGCATAGAGATACCTAAATACCTATATCTTCACCATAATAATCCAGCTATTAGAGGGATATTAAAAATTCTTACTCCATATTTTTCATACAAGGGATACTCAAAAAATCACAGGGTATTTAAGGTGAAGCAATGATAATTTTTTTAGAAAAAGTAAGAGAAAAAACGATATTTTCATTCTTTGAGCCTATAGTGACTGAACCGCTTGAGCTCATGTATATTAAGACTATATTAATTGAGGAGAAAATAACCTCCTATATCATAGATGATAAATTCAAGCTAGATAAGCCTAAAGGAGTTATACCGAATTTAGTAATTTTAACTGGCTACAACGTAGCTGAAAATTTAATAGTAAGTAAAGCTAAAGCCTACAAGAATAAATACCCCACTGTAAAAATTATGGTCTCTGGAGTCCATGCTCAGCTCAATCGTGAAGCATTTAGAACGAAGGGGATTGACTACGTATATTTTTCTCAAAGCTTAGAAACCTTTAGAACCTTTATAAAAACAGCTGTAGATTTAGAACTAGATTATGAAAAAGATGATAATGCTGTAGATTTAGAAATAGATTATGAAAAAGATGATAATGCTGTAGATTTAGAAATAGATTATGAAAAAGATGATAATAAAGATATAAATAATAAAGATATAAATAATAAAGATATAAATAATAAAGATATAAATAATAAAGAATTTAAGAGCAATTATTTTCAAAAAGGTGTAGATATTTACGATAAGCTGACTGATTCTTGGCAACTAGGGAAAGATGAAGTATTGATAAAAAGTGAAAACATTTCTCCAGATAGACTAGTATTTAATGACATAAAATCACAGACAAGATATATTGATAAGACTCAGGTAGCACTAGTAAAGTCAAGTCATGGATGCCCATATAGCTGTAGTTTTTGTTATTGCAGACTTCTAAACAATGGAATCTACCTTAAACCTGATTACAAAAGACTTATAAGTGAAATCAAGGAAATAGACTCAAGCTATATCTGGGTTATAGATGATAGCTTTTTTATAGCTAGAGAGGATGCTCTTGATTTTATTGTTAATGCTAAAAATGAGTATTTGAACAAAAGCTTAATTATTTATCTTAGAGCTGATTTTATAGTTGAAAACGAAGACTTGATGAGCGAACTTAAATCCTGGGGTATAGATGAGGTTATAGTTGGCTTTGAATCAGAAGATGAAAGCATGCTGAGCGAATATAATAAAGGACAGACTGCAAATATTTATGAAAAAGCTGTAAACATCTTAAAAAATGAAGCTATAGAGCTTACAGCACTTTTTATAGTTGATCCTTCATATGAAATAAAAGATTTTTTAAGGCTTTACAAATATATTAAAAAGCTAGATTTAGACCTTTACACTATTTCTATAATGACTCCGTTAAAAGGAACTTTAGATTACGAATTAAGAAAGCATGAGCTTATAGAAACTGACCCAAGAAAATTTGATTTTCTTCATTTGGTGCTCAAATCGAAGCTACCAAAGTGGCTATTTTATACTTTGTTTTACCTATGTCATCTAAGATTAATAAAATCTAAGAGAATTAGAAAAATGATAAGAGGAAATTATGAAAAGTAAAATTTGGGATTTTTGGGCAAAGCATTATCATAAGCTATGGGTACAAAAATATTCTTTAGGACCAACGAGAAATAAAGTTAAAAAGCTTATAGAAGAGCTGGATATAAAAGAAGAGGCTTCACTTTTGGATATAGGCTGTGGAGTAGGGGAGCTACTGTATGAGCTACAAGATATTAATAATATCGAAAGGCATGGCTTAGATTTTTCTGAGAAAATGATAGAGGTATCTAAGCTAAAAAATCCTAAGGTGACTCATTATAAGCTTGATGTGAGTAGTCTAGATAAAATAGAAGCTAGATTTAATATAATCACTTGTACACATTCTCTCCCATACTATAATTCAAAACGAGATATACTAAAGCAAATCAATGAGCTTTTAAAAGAGGAAGGAAGAGCTATTTTTGCATTTGCAAGTGGAAATACCTTTCTTGATAGGCTCATACTTTTGTTTGTAAAGCTAACTACTGGGCCAGCATCTTATCCTAGCGATAAGGAATTCAAAATGCTAATCAAAGATTATTTTGACATAGATAAAAGAGAAGCAATAAAGCTAAGACCATATATGCCAACAATTGCGGTGTATTCTCTTAGAAAGGTGGAAAAATGAAAGCTCTACTCATTAGGCCAAAACCAGATAAAGAAACAATAGGGCTTCAGCATGTTATGATTTGCGAGCCGTTGGAGCTGGAGTACCTAGTATCCAACGTACAAGAGACTTTAGCTGATGAAGTAACTGTTAAAATATACGATTTTATTTTAGAGAAAAAACCCTTTGAACAAATATTACTAGAGGAGAAGCCAGATTTTGTAGGCTTTACAGGATATATAACCCATGTGAGAACCATAAAGCAGATGGCGAGGAAAGTAAAGCTGTATAATCCAAATACAAAAACAGCTGTAGGAGGAGTTCATGCAGAGGTAGTAGGTGATGATTTTCTCGATGAAAGCATAGATTTTATATTTAGAAAAAATGGCATAGACTCATTTAATGCTGTGCTTGAGGGGGCAGTAAAAAATCAAGATAAAGCTATAATAGAGAAAAGAATCAAAGCTATAGAAAATCAGCCCTATAATTACTCCTACAAGCATCCTGATAGAAAGTCAGTAGAAAACTACAAAAAGGATTATTACTATATGTTTCATAATCCCTGCGCTCTTATTAAGACCTCATATGGATGCCCATATAATTGCAGTTTTTGTTTTTGCAAAGAAATAACTTCTGGAAAATATTATGCTAGGGATATAGAAGATGTGGTAGCTGAAATATCACAAATACCTGAAAAAGAAATATATATAGTAGATGATGATTTTCTTTACAATGAAGATAGGCTGAAGAAATTTATAGCCCTGCTAAAAGAAAACAACATCGAGAAAAACTACCTAGTGTATGGAAGAGCTGACTTTATAGCAAATAACAAGGAGCTGATAAGTGAGCTCAAAAAAGTAGGACTAAGAGCAGTTATAGTAGGAATAGAATCCATTAGAAAATCTGATTTAGATAACTATAACAAAAAAACTACTGTCCAAATAAACGAAACCTGCATTGAGATTCTAAGAGAGCTGGATATAGAGCTTTATGCAACCTTGATTCTTCCTATGGATTTTAATAAGCAAGATTTTAGAAATCTTACAAATTGGCTGATAGATATGAAAATCACATTCGTAAATTTACAGCCTCTTACTCCTATCCCAGGAACTGAGATATTCAAGGATTATGAAGAAAAGCTACTCGTAAAAAGAGAAAGCTATGAAATGTTTGACATGGCTCACGTGATATTAAAACCTCAGCATTTGAGTGTGAGAGAATTTTACGGTCAAATACTTCTAAGCTACTATAAAGTCATTATGAGACCAGTAAACTCAATCAGGCTGCTCAAAAAATATGGTCTTAAAGAAAATCTAAAAATGCTAAAAGGCAGTCAAAGAGTAAGTCTACAGTATTTATCAAAGATAATAAGAGGTTAATATGAAAAAACTATTACTGATACAACCTAGCCCATATCAAAAAGACAAAACAGTGGTCAAAAAATCAAGACTCTATTTTGTTGGATTGTCACTGCCACTGCTTGCAGCTCTTACACCTAAGGACTGGGAAGTGGAGCTGATATATGAAGTCATAGAAGACATCCCTTTTGATACAGATGCTGACTTAATAGGAATCAGCACTATGGGACATGGGGTGATTAGATCTATAGATATAGCCAAGGAATTTAGAAAAAAAGGAAAGAAAGTGATACTTGGGGGATATATGGCTAGCATAATGCCACAAGAAGCCGCTAAGTACTCGGATAGTGTGGTAGTAGGAGATGCAGAGATGATATGGGAAGAGGTACTTTCTGATTTTTGCAGTGGCAGGTTAAAAGAAATCTATGAAAAACCACTTCCAAATGGATATTTTTCTACTCCAATGCCAAGGTTTGACCTTCTAAAGGGTAAAAAAATAGGAGACTTTCTTCCAGTTCAAGCAGGAAGAGGATGTCCGAATTCTTGTAGCTTTTGCTCAGTGTCTTGCCTTTACAAGGGGAGATATATAAAAAGGCCACTAGAAGAGGTGGTAAGAGATATAAAGCAAATTAAAGATTTAGGCTTCAAAAAAATTCTTCTGCTTGATGACAATATATTTTCTGATAGAGATTATCTTCATAAACTGCTCGATACCTTTATAGAGCTAAATGTAACCTGGATGAGTCAGTGCGAGATTACCATAGGTCACGATAATGATTTACTTCAAAAGCTTTATAAAAGTGGCTGCCAAACTCTTAGCTTTGGACTTGAGAGCATAACTAAAGAGAGCCTAGATAAAATGGACAAAAGCTGGGCAAAACCTAGTGACTATGATTACCTCATCCAAAACATAAGAAAGCATGGCATAGATGTATCAACTGAAATGGTAGTGGGAGCTGAAGGAGATACTCTTGAGTCTATAAGAAAAACTAAAGACTTTATAGAGAAAAACAAAATTTCAGTACCTAGATTTTATATACTCACACCTTTTCCTGGAACAAGATTTTTTGAGCAGATAGAAAAAGCAGGAAGGCTAGTAAATAAAGACATCTATTCCTATGACGGAACTAGTGCAGTCTATAAGCCCCAAAATATGACACCAGATGAGCTTACAGCAGTATACTGGGAGCTTTATGAAAACCTCTTTACATTTAAATCTATAATAAAAAGAAATATATTAAGAAGAGAAATGCTTAAAACGCCATTTAAATATCTGTTTAACACCATTGTAAATCTATACTACAGAGAGCAGATAAAAAGAAGGATAACCCCAAATATATTTTAGGAGTGCCCTATGAAAATTTTACTTGTAAGACCACCTAGAATAAAACAAGCAATAACCTTAAGTAACTTTATGTTTTCTGAGCCACTTGGTTTAGAAATGATTTATAGTGTATTTGAGCAAAACCACACTGTAGAGATTTTTGATATGATGATTGAAAAGCTTTCTATAGAAGAAAAAATTCGAGATTTTGAGCCAGATAGAGTAGGAATTACGAGTCTTTGCATAGACGTACTAAAGGTTATTGAGCTAAGTAATAAAATAAAGGCATGTAATAGTAATATAAAAATTTTTGTAGGAGGAACTCAGGCTCTGCTTAGTCCAGAGAGTTTTTTTGAGCCTAGCATAGATTATGTATTTAACTATACTACAAAAGACAATCTAATTAAGTTTTTAAATAACGATAAAAGTATAGAAGGTGTGTACCAAAAAGAAAATTCATTCAAAGATAGCTTCCCAAAGGGAAACAATGAATACATGCTCCCAAACAGAGCCAGTACCTTGAAATACAGAGCATACTATTCCTATTTTGGATATAGACCTGCAGCTATAATGGAGTATGGCTTAGGCTGTGAAAGCAGATGCAATTTTTGTCTCAGATGGAGGATAGAGGGTTATAAAGAAATTCAGATTGATATGGCGATAACTATGGCTGACCTAAATGCCATCACAGAATCTACAATAATGTTCATAGACAACGATTTTTTATCAAGCAGAGAAAAGCTCTCTAGCTTTCTAGATATTATTAAGGAGGTTGATCTAAAAAAGAATTACATAATCTACGGCTCAGTAAAAGGAGTAATAGAAACCCAGGATTTACTAAAGGAATTTGTAAGACTGGGACTGAGTGCAATTCTCATAGGTTATGAAACCTTCAAGGATGAAGAGCTTATGAACTATAATAAAAAAATTACTGCTGACGAAAACTTTAAAGCCTCAAAAATACTAAAAGAACTGAATATAGATGTATGGGCTTCATTTATGGCTCACCCAGATTGGGATAAAGCTGATTTTAAAAACTTTAGAGCCTATATTAAGAAAATAAGACCTCAAATAACAACCATCAATCCACTTACGCCGTTTCCAGGACTATCTTTATATGAAGAGTATAAGGATAGACTGTTATTTAGCGCTGTAGATTATGAAAAATGGAGCTTTGGACAGCTTATTATAAAGCCATCTAAAATAAGTGTCAGGAGATACTATTATGAGCTTATGATAACCTATCTGTATGTGAATTTATTTGTAAATGGCAATACAAAAATGCTCAAAAAATTTGGTCTTATGAATGTGCTAAGAATAGGTTTTGGAGCAGTGAAAGCTTCAAAAAATTATATTAAGCTCATGATAAATGGGTAGTATTAAATAGAAAAAATAAATTGAGTTATTAAGTATAATCCAAAAAGAAGATAGGAGAATAACTGTGGATAATAATTACACTAAGCTTAATTCAGAATTTATTGATAAGTGGGCAAATGAAGGATGGGAATGGGGGCAGCCCATAGACCATGAAACTTTTGAAAAAGCAAAAAATAACGACTGGTCAGTTGTTTTAACTCCTACAAAGCCAGTACCAAAGGAATGGTTTTGTGAGATGAAAGGAGCTAAGGTGCTTGGACTTGCTTCTGGAGGAGGACAGCAGATGCCAATATTCTCTGCACTAGGGGCAGAGTGTACAGTTCTAGATTATTCTGAAAAGCAGCTACAAAGTGAAAAAGAGGTTGCGAAAAGAGAGAGATACGAAATTAATCTAGTTAAAGCTGACATGACTAAGCCATTGCCATTTGAAGATGAAGCCTTTGACCTTATATTTCATCCAGTTTCAAATTGCTACATTGAAGATGTGGTTCATGTTTGGAAGGAATGCTATAGAATTCTAAAAAAAGGAGGAATTCTTTTAGCAGGATTAGATAATGGCATTAATTTCATTTTTGATGATGAAGAAGAAAAATTAATGAATAAATTGCCATTTAATCCACTTAAGGACAAAGAGCTATATGAAAAATCATTAAAAAATGATTGGGGTATCCAATTTTCACATACTATAGAAGAACAGATAGGTGGACAGCTGCAAGCAGGGTTTATTCTAACTGATATATTTGAAGATATAAATGGACAAGGAAGACTTCATGATTTTAATATACCTACATTTTATGCTACAAGAGCAGTAAAAAAATAGCTAATATAAATATAATTTGTCTAAAAACAATAAGATTGAGGTGACCTATGAAAAATTACTATACTACAAGATTAGTTAAATCAGAGGACTTGAATCATCATGGAACATTATTTGCAGGAAGAATGAGTGAATGGTTTGTAGAAGGGTGTTTTATCGCAGCGGCAAATCACCATGGAAATCCAGAGGAAATAGTCTGTGTAAAGCTTCATGGAATGAAATTTGGAAAACCAGCTAGAAAAGGACAAATCATTCAGCTTACAACTCAGGTGGTACTAACTGGAAATACTAGTATGACTGTATATGGAAAAGTGACTGAAATAGATGGAACAGAAATATCTGTAGACGGGTATATTACCTTTGTGTGTGTAGATGAAAATGGCAAGAAAAAACCTCATGGCATTCCTACACCTGTTCCTCAAAATGATGAAGAAGCAAAAATAATAGAAATAGCTAAAAACTTAAGATAGTATATTTTTTTTAAAATGGAGGTGGCTATTATGGAAAGAAAAATAAAAAATCAAGTAACGGGATTTAGAACTAAAGATGGAGCAGGAGTAAGTTTAGTAAGAGTGCTTGGAAACCAGACTACGGATGAATATGATCCTATATTAATGCTAGATTCATTTGACAGCATAAATCCAGAAGATTACATAGCAGGATTTCCACTACATCCGCACAGAGGAATAGAGACTATAAGTTATGTATATAAAGGTCAAATGACACATAAGGACAGCCTTGGAAATGAAGATACAATAAAGGATGGAGAAGTTCAGTGGATGACTGCTGGCTCTGGAATAATGCATGAGGAAAAATTGCCAGCATCAGAGAGAATGCTAGGAGTTCAGCTATGGCTCAATCTTCCTGCAAAAGACAAAATGGTTCCTCCAGCATATAAAAGCATTAAAAATTCTGAGATTCAGGAAATAGCTATAGATAATGGAAAACTTAGGCTCTTGGCGGGAGATTATAATGGAGCGACAGGATATAAGAGTAAATATTTGCCACTAGATTATTATGATATCCATCTAAATCCAAATTCAAGTATAGTGCTAGATACCGATAGTAATCATTCAATAATGATGTTTACTTTACTTGGAGATGCTTATATTTCTGGAGAATTAGTAAAAGAAAAAACAGCTGTAAAGCTAAGCCAAGGGAATTCAGTTGAAATAAAATCAACTGATACAAAAGCCCAGGTTTTGTTTGTAAGCTCAACTAGACTAGATGAACCGATTGCTTGGGGTGGTCCAATAGTAATGAACACAAAAGAAGAATTAAACAAAGCTTTTCAAGATTTAAAAGATGGTACATTTTTAAAAACTGGCATACAATATTAATCTTTAAGTTAAGAAATAATAATTTCTGTTAGTTAAACCTCTTTATGATTTGAAATCATGTAGGGGTTTTTAATTTGAAATGAAATATTGAGGGTATAAATGAAGCATTAGCATATGTTAAATGATTTAATCAAGGAGGGTTAAAATGAAATTAGGGAAGTTTATTGCTTGGCTAGGCTTAATTTTTATGACACTTGGACTTATATATGCCTTTATGAATGGAGATTTTTTTGAAGATGGCGGAAAGCTTTTAAGAAATCCATGGGGAATTATGTCAATGATTGATTTATATGTGGGCTTTACTCTGTTTTCTATGTGGATATTTTTTAGAGAAAAAAATTTACCATTAAAAATTATTTGGATTATAGCCATGATGATTTTAGGTTTCTTTACAGGTGCACTTTATATAATTTACGCATTTTATTCTTCAAAAGACGATTGGCTAAAATTTTTCTTAGGACATAAAAAGGAATCCATACTAAAAAATACTAAGGAATGATAGGTAGGTGGAAAATGCTAAATGATTTGCTTGATGAAATAAAAAGACTATTTAAAGCAAATACAATCGATGCTATATTGCCTCCATTTGTCTATGTAGTGGCAAATAGAATTGTAGAATTGCCATATGCTGTCACAGCTTCAATTTTTTCAGCAATTATACTTGGCTTTATAAGAGTTCGATTAAAAGGCAGTTTAAAATATTTAGGTTTTGGAATTTTAGGAGTTGTATTTGCTTACGAGGGGCATTACAAGCAACTTTATTATTCAATCAGAATATTGAAGCTTTATTTATAATTAACACATTACTTGGCGCTCCTGTTACACTTATAATATTATCTATTAGCTATATATATGGAATATGGCGCTTAAGAAAACTAGGTGGACCCAGCGTAGATGAGTTTGTTAACAATGAGCCAAAACCATGGAAAGGGCAAACAAAGGGTTTTTAAAAGCTACTTTTTATAATCTTATTATTGAGCTTAACTTAAGAAAAATTATAAATGTCTAAATTTCGAGGGTGAAAATGAAAAAGATAATTAATAAAATAAAAACCAGTATTTGGCTATACCCAACTATATACAGTATAGGAGCGTTTATTCTTTCAGTAGGAATAAAAATTTTAGAAACAACTTATAGTGATGAGATGTCCTTATATTTGAGTACTGTATTTTATACTAAATCAGAATTAGCTCAAACTGTTTTAGGAATAGTAGCCAGCGCTTTTATTACTATTGCTACATTTACTTTTTCGACTACAATGGTAGTCCTTACAATGTATTCATCTCAGTTTACACCACGTGTAGTAGAAAATTTTTTAAATAACAAAGTAACAATGAAATCTTTTGGAGTTTTTTTAAGCGGTTTTATTTTTGCTATTAGTTCTTTATTATTTACAAAGACAAGTCAAAATGAAAATTTAGTTATATCAGCAAGCATAGGAGTTATTTATGTTATTGTAGGTCTTGTGTATTTTTTGATTTTTATACATAATGTTGCGACCTATGTTCAAGCCAGCCATTTAATACAAAGGCTTCAAGATGAAGCTAGGAAAAAAATTAAGGAATATAATGATTTTGAAGATAAAGCAAGCATTTTATCAAAAGAAGAAATGATAGAAATGGTAAAATACAAATATTTTTTTGATGTTTATGCTCATTCTGATGGTTATATCCAAGAAATAAATTATCAAAAGCTACAAAAAATTGCCCAAAATCATAACTGCATTATTTGTTTCAAAAAAGTTGTGGGTCAATTTATTTCTTTAGAAACTAAAATTTTGACAATATATTATGAAGAAAAAAATATTTTAGATGAAATAGATATAGAAGAAATTAATAAATTAATATTAATAGGCAACAAAAAAACTCAAACTCAAGATTTTAGTTTCACAATTCAAAAGATTGTTGAAATTGCTGTAAAAGCTCTTTCTCCAGGAATAAATGATCCTAATACTGCTATACATTGTTTGAATATTATAGGAATTTTATTAAGGGATTTATCACATATTGAAAAAGGATATATTTTACTAAAAAAAGATGATGAGTTGGGGCATATTATATATGAGGCATATGATTTTGAAGTATTGCTAGATGATGCATTTAGTCAAATTATCTTTTATGGTCAAGCAGATGTGTCGGTTATAGTAGTGGCACTTAAGTCATTAAGAATAATAAAAACTAAGGCTTCAAAATATAATAGAGAAATAATAGATAATTACGCAAAATATTTAATAGAAAAGCAATTAAAACTATCAGATGATAAATTACATCACACTAAAATAAAAAATGAATATATAGACTTGATAAATCTATAAAATTATATTCAATTAGAATTTTTATTATTGACATATGTCATAAAAAGAGTATAATTAAAATTATAAATGACATATGTCATTAATTAATGAAGGAGATGAATATAATGCCAAGAAGAGATGGAAGCGGACCTATGGGTGCTGGAGCTATGACTGGAAGAGGAATGGGAGCTTGTGCCAATGGTCAAGATACTCAGTATGGAAATGGTTTTAGAATGGGTTTAGGTTGTAGACATGGAATTAAAGGCGGACGTGGATTTTTTGGAAGGTTTTCTGATGTTCAGATTTCTAAAGAAGAACAAAAAAGGATACTAGAAAATCAAAAAAATGAAATTCAAAAACGTCTTGAAGACCTAGACAAATAATAGAAAAATATGTAGGATTAAAGAAATAACCAGAGTTTACTCTGGTTATTTCTTTAATCAACTTATTATAGTTTCTAAATTTTCATTAGGAATTGTAATATAGGGGGTACTTACTTAAAAAAAGGGGATATGAAAAATGCCAAGACCTATGAAGGGCAGAAGAGTTTGTAAAATGCCTAATGTAAATAAATTTGGGCCCTTAAATGTGCCAAAAAATCCTGATGAAGCAATAATTATGACTGTAGATGAGTATGAAACTATAAGATTAATAGATTTAGAAGGATATAAACAAGAAGACTGTGCAAAACAAATGAATGTAGCTCGTACTACAGTTCAGGGAATATATATTGAAGCAAGAAAAAAAATAGCTGATTCAATAGTTAACGGAAAGATATTATTAATCCAAGGTGGAGAGTACAAACTTTGTGAAGAAGTACATCATAATGGAGAAGGTGCTTGTCATGGATTTAGACGTCAAAATTGTCATAGAAAAAAACAAGACACGTCTCTATAAAAAAGAGAAGGGAGATTATGATTAATTTATTAATCATATAATATAAATATGGAAATTATGATAGATTGTATACCTTGTCTACTAAAACAAGCATTAGAAGCTTCAAAAATGGCTACTGATGATTCTAATAAACAAGAAGAAATTGTATTAGAAGGATTGAAGATTTTATTAAACTATAAAAACTATAGAAATTCGCCTGACTTAGCAAGACAAATTCATTTAACTATAAAAGAAAAAACAGGGATAAAGGATCCTTATATTCAAGTAAAGAAAAGAGATTTGGAATTTGCTAAAAATTTAAGGCCTAGTTTATACCAGTTTTTAGATAGTAAAGATGATAAATTATACTGGGCATTAAAAGTAGCGGCAGCTGGAAATAATTTAGACTCAGCAATATATAAGGAAACAGATATAAAAAAAGCTATAAAAGAAGAATTAGACAAAAGTTTTGAAATTAGTGATATAGATATATTTACAGAAAAATTAAAAAGTGCAAAAAATATTCTTGTCATTGGTGATAATACTGGGGAAACAGTGTTTGATAAAATAATGATTGAATATTTACCTCAGATAAATATTACATATGCCGTAAGGAGTGAACCTATAATAAATGATGTTACCGAAAAAGAGGCATATGATTCAAATTTAGATGAAGTTTCTACTATAGTTTCTACGGGTTGTAATGCCTCAGGAGCTATACTTGAAGATTGTAGTGAAGAATTCAAAACACTTTTTAAAGCTGCGGATATTATTATTAGTAAGGGACAGGGTAATTATGAAGCTCTTTCAGAAGAAAGAGGAAATGTATTTTTTCTTCTTAAAGCAAAATGTCCAATGATTGCTAGTAGATTAGAAGTTAAACTTGGAAGTTATGTATTTAAGTATAATAAATTTAAAAACTAATAATATATTCATAATTCTTTCATAATCAAATCCTATAATTACTATAAGCAAATAATTAATTAGTATTTAAGATTGTTTAATTAAAAAGGAGATGTGCATTATGGAAAAAATTATGAAAATGATGTTAGGTGGATTTTTAGTATTTGGACTAGTTATATCAAATGTTTCTATGGATTCAGTATATGCATCAAGTTCTGATACAGGTGCAATAGGAGCTCTTCAAGATAAAGAGTTCACATTGAATGAAATGCTTGAATATGCTATAGAAGATGAGTATTTAGCTCAAACAGAATATGATTTAATAATGAAAGAATTTAATGTAACTAGACCATTTTCTAACATAATTAAATCAGAAGGAACACATATAAGCTTACTTGAACCCCTATTTGATAAATATAATGTAGTAATTCCGAATAAAGATTGGGAAAGCCTATTAGAAGTTCCAAGTTCACTAAATGAAGCATATGAAGTAGGAGTAGAAGCAGAAATAAAAAATATAGCAATGTATGAACTATTTTTAAAACAAGATTTACCTGATGATGTAAGAACTGTATTTGAAAGATTAAAATCAGCATCTGAAAACCATCTACGTTCTTTTGAAAGACAAGTAGATAGAAAAATAGGTGGAAATTTTAATAAAAATAATTAAAAGAAAAAACTTAGCAGGCTCTTGCTTGCTAAGTTTTTTTACAGACAAATCTTATACTTATTTTCCCGATATATTTAATTCTTTTATTCTTACACTTGCAGAGCCCGTATCTTCAGTAAGAGGAGACAGGAAAAAGTCATTTGCTACTGCATCTATATCATTTAGTAATTCAAAGAAATTACCAGATACAGTAATTTGGCTTACTGGACTTGAAAGCACTCCCTTATCAATGCAGTAACCATGACACTGAAGCGAAAAATCTCCAGAAATAGCATTTATACCTGCATGTAAGCCCTGAAGCTCCGTAATAAATACACCAGTATCTATAGAAGACATCAAATCGTTTAACTCTATATCCCCAGGCTCAAAGCAAAGATTGCTAGGAGCGATTTCAACTGAGCTTTTGTAGGATGATTTTGATGCATTTCCAGTTGATTTAACCTTGTCTATTTCAGCAGTTTTGAGATTGTGCAGATAGGTTTTTAATATACCTTTTTCAACTATTGGCTTTACAAAGGTTGCCACACCTTCATCATCAAAAGCAGTAGAGCGAAGTCCGGACTTCTTATGAGGGTTGTCAGTTATAGTTACATGGCTAGAGGCAATAGAAGCATCTAGCTTTCCTATTAATGCCGATAACTTTTTTTGAACCTGCTCAGCACTAAAATGATTAGTAAACTGAGATAAAAAGCTAGCAAAAGCTTTATTTTCAAATACCACAGGACACTTAATAGATGCTATAGGTTCAGCTCCAAGCATACTAAGGGCTTCATCAGTTGCAGTTTTTGCTATTTTATCTAAAGAAAGCTCTTTAAAAGAATCAGCCATATCAAAACCTATACCAGTTCTCGTATCTTCCTTCTCCTTAGCAACTACAATCCCATAAGCATATATATGTGATTTTGTTTCCCTTACATCTAGACCTTTAGTATTTTTTATCCACTTTGTGTAGGTGGTTTCAACATAGCTGTTATTTGACAATCTTACAATTCTAGAATCTGTCTCTAAGATTGTTTTTTCTAAATCAATCATAAATTGAATTTTTTCATCTATAGATACATCCTTATCTACAGAGGGAAATTCCATAAATTTATAGTCTCCACTTCCATCGTGTAAGCATACAGGGTCAGTAGACTCGATTGCAAAAGCATTTTCATAAGCTGCATTTACAAGCATAGCAATTGCATCATCATCGAAAGCTTCAGTAAAGGAATATCCCATTTTACCATTGATTATTCCTCTATAGGATAGACCACCTTGCTCAGAAAGTTTGAATTTATCAACTTCACCTTGGTATACAGAAAGGTTTAAGCTTTCTGCTGTTTCATAATATATTTCTTGATTTTCAAAGCCTTTATTTTTACCTGCTTCAAACAATTTATCTGTCCATGTATTTAGCATATAGCCTACTCCTTTCCCCCAACTGTAATTTCAGAAACCTTAAGTGCAGGCTGACCTAGTCCAGCTGGAATAGAGCCACTGACAGAGCCACACATACCTTCTCCTGAATCAAAATTATCACTTACCATTTCAATCTTTTTAAGAACATCTAGACCAGTTCCTATGAGTGTTGCGCCTTTGATAGGTTCCTCTATTTTTCCGTTTTTCACTAGGTAAGCTTCTTGGACTGCAAAATTAAATTCTCCAGTCGCAGTATTTACAGAGCCACCACCTAGATATTTTGCATATATGCCGTAATCAATTGAAGAAATCATATCTTCAAACTTACTATTTCCATTTAGAATGTAAGTGTTCGTCATTCTAGAGGTAGGAGCAAATTTATATGATTCTCTACGACATGAGCCAGTAGCTGGCATATTCATACGCCTAGCATTTAGCTCATCTACCATATAATTTTTTAAGATTCCATTTTCTATTAATAGATTTCTAGTAGTTTTATTGCCTTCATCATCAAAGCTAAGTGAGCCCCATTCATTTTGGACAGTGCCATCGTCAACTGCAGACACTACAGTAGAAGCTATCTGCTCTCCAAGCTTTCCAGCATACACTGAATTTCCCTTTGCAACAGAAGTTGCCTCTAGTCCATGCCCGCAAGCTTCGTGAAATATTACTCCACCAAATTTATTATCAAGAACGACAGGAAACTTTCCACTAGGAGCTGATTTTGCATCTAGCATAGTTATAGCAACTCTAGATGCTTCATTGGCGATATCTTCTACAGATATTTCATCATAAAGCTCGAAACCTTTTCCAGAGCCTTTTCCAATCATTCCATGCTCCATTTTTTCATCACGCTTGGCAACTGAATTCACGATAAATCTAGTTCTAGTTCTGCTATCTTGCACAAATTTGCCATTTGAATTTGCGATTAGAACATTTTGAGTATAATCAAGATAATTAACTCTCACTTGATGAATTAAATTTGAGTATGAAGATGCTGATTCATGAGCCTTTCTCATAAGCTCGATTTTTACTGATTTTTCTACATCCTGAGGGGATATCATAACAGGATGAACAACGCTAGGATTTTCCATAACAAAATCAATATTTAAATTTTGTGGTAGACCTTTTAAAGACTTTGAAGCGTTTTGTGCTAATTTAATAAGGGTATCTCTGTCTTTTTTATGAGAATAGGTATATACGCTGTTAAATCCATTAAAAATTCTTATACCCACACCACCAGTTCTTCCAGTGAGGGAGCGTTCTATTTTGCCTTCTATCATTCCGATAGTATTATCTAATCTGTCTTCTACAAAAATCTCAGCAAAATCACCACCAAAAGACAGTGCTGCTGTGAGTACATCGTGTACCAGTCTTTGATCTAGCATAGTATTCTCCTTTTTATAAATTTTCGAATAATTCAATATTTATATTATTGTAACCAATAATCATAAACATAACAATAATATTTTAAAACATATAAAAAATATTATATGAAAATATCCTGCTTAATAACTTTGTTATGTAATATTATATAAATAGCATAAAAACATTACATTATCAAATTAATCACTTTAATTGAAAAATTAAATTCATTTTATTGTAAGCAAAGTTGTGTATAATGAATTTATTAAAATTTATAATAAGACCTCGGCATATTGGAAATAAATATTAATTGTTGTATTCACAATAAAAGAAGGGATGATAAAAATGAAATATATTGATATGCACTGCGATACAATACTTACTGTTCCAGATGATGGCAGCTCTGAATTACTTATTAACAATCCAAAAGCAAGTGTGGATTTTGACAGATTAAGACAATCTGATGCTATGGCACAGTTTTATGCAATTTTTCTTATGAATGAAGAAATGTTTAAAGAAGAAGGTAAAAAGTACATTCCTGATGATGAGTATATTCTTAGGTCTGTTAATATGCTAAAAGAAGCAGTCAAAAATACAAACTATATGGAAATGGCATATAACTATAATGATTTGATGAATAATAGCTCAAATGATAAAATCTCAGCTTTACTCACCATAGAAGATGGACGCTCAGCAACTAGCATAGAAAAAATTAAGCGCTACCATGATTTAGGAATACGCCTTATTACCCTTACTTGGAATTTTGAAAATAGCATAGGATATCCTAACTCTGATGACAAAACTATAATGCAAAAAGGACTGAAAAACTATGGATTTAAAGCTGTAGAATACATGAATGAAATAGGTATGCTTGTAGATGTTTCACACCTTTCAGATGGAGGGTTTTATGATGTAGCAAGCATAGCGAAAAAGCCTTTTGTAGCATCTCATTCAAATTCAAGAGCACTATCACCACATAATAGAAACCTTACAGATGAAATGATTAAAATAATAGCAGAAAAAGGTGGAGCTATAGGTCTAAACTTTGCGCCAGAGTTTTTAGCTAAAGATATTACAAATACACATAGTAAAATAGAGCTTATGATAAATCATTTAAACTATATTAAAAATATAGGTGGAGAAGATGTAATTGCGCTAGGCTCAGATTTTGATGGAATACAAGGCAACTTAGAAATAAGTGGTTCTCACGAAATGCCAAAATTATTTGATGCATTAAAAAATAATGGCTGGAGTGAAACACAGCTAGAAAAATTGACACAAAAAAACATGCTAAGAGTTATAAAAGAAACTTTGAAATAATAATTTAGCTCTAGGATTAGTATGCGACATAAATGTGCATATATTGTCGGATTTGATTTTCTTGCTTTTGATAATATTGATATAGAAAGGAGGTTGTTTTATGGATACCTTGACGAGCATGAATAAAGCTCTAGAGTATATTGAAGAAAATTTAACTGATGAGCTTGATTATAGTCAAATTTCTAAAATAGCATTTTGCTCAGAATATCATTTTAAGAGAATGTTCTCATTTTTAGCAGGGATAAGTTTATCAGAGTATATTCGAAGAAGAAGGCTAACTTTAGCAGCGAGTGAATTAAAGAACAAGAATTTAAGAATTATCGATATAGCCGTAAAATATGGATACATTTCGGCGGATTCATTTAGTAGAGCTTTTCAAAATCTACACGGAATATTGCCTTCAGAAGCTAGAAAAGAAGATGCTCAAATAAAAGCGTATCCGAAGATGACCTTCCAGCTATCAATTAAAGGAGGAAATGAAATGAATTACAAAATCGTAGAGAAACAATCATTTAAAATAGTGGGATTTAAAAAAAGAGTGTCAATGGTGTTTAAAGGTATAAATCCTGAAATTGCAGATATGACGAGCCTTTTAACACCAGAAATTATAAAGCAGCTTAAATCAATTTCAAATGTCGAACCACTAGGAATAATAAGTGCATCCACAAATTTTTCCGAAGAAAGGATGGAAGGAAAAGGTGAGCTCGATCATTATATTGGAGTAGCTAGTAATAGCGATGACACTGCTTCCTTTGATGTATTAAATGTAAATTCAGGAACTTGGGCAGTATTTGAAGCAATTGGACCGTTTCCAGAGACTTTGCAGGATGTTTGGGGAAGAATATATTCAGAATGGTTTCCGTCTTCAGGCTACGAGACCGTGATAGGACCAGAAATTTTATGGAATGAAAATCCCGACACTGGAAATCCAAAATATAAAAGTCAAATTTGGATTCCAGTGAGGAAGAAAGCTTAATAGAGAATTATTTCTTGGCTAAGATAGTATATATTGAATCATTGATTCTAGTGATTTTTGTAGATTTAAATCCAGAATTCAGCAGTGACTGTTCAAGGTCAGTTGATGATATTCGTATATCCATTGGAGGTCCTTCTATTATTTTCTCGTCCTTTTCGTACTCGAGGCATAGTAGATGACCTCCTATTTTAGTTACCTCATAAAGCTTTGAAAGTACTTTTGATAATGACTCTACTTCGTGTAGTATAAGTGATGCCATGATAAAATCAATGCTTTCGTCTTCTAGAGATAACGCTTCAATAGTAGACTCAATGAGCTTGATATTTTGCAAATCTTCTTTGATAGCTTTTTCCGATATGACATTTAGCATACGGCTGTCAAAATCAAGAGCATAAACTGTTTCTTTAGTCTTTTTTGCCATAGGAATAGTAAAAAAACCAGAACCAGCACCAATATCCAGTAGAGTATGATTCTCATGTATAGGCATTTCATCTATCAGCATTTCAGGAGGAAGGAGTCTTTCTCTTTGCTTACTCTCTAAAAATGCAATTTTATTTAAAAACTTTTGATCTCCATCGTGCGATTTTTTTATATTATTCATATAAACCTCCTAATGATATATAATACAGAGTGTAAATATCTACAATTGTCTTAAAAAATTAAGCAGTATGATTCACTGCTTTAGTATTTTAAACATTAGCAACATCTAAAATAAGCTTTTCCTTAAGATATGTCACCATTTTTTCTTCTGCTTCTTGCATAGCAAGCTCAATTTTGCATAAGTTGTCTTCATTTAATTCGCAGGTAAATAATGCGTTACTACCTTCAATAGCTTGAATTACGTCATAAAAACTAATCTCAGATTTAGGTTTTCTTAGACTATACCCGCCATTGACTCCGGGTGAAGATTGAATAAGATTTGCTTTAACAAGCTGGGTTAATATTTTAGAAAGATAGGTAGGAGAAATGTTCATATGGCTTGCTAGTGGAGAAAGACTAAAGTTTTCCTTCCCATCCTGCGAAACAAAATAGGTCATTATATGCAAAGCATAATTTGTTGCTTTTGTATATTTCATGATTTTCCTCCAAGAAAGATATTACAGACTGCATTTATCTATAATTATAATCATAAGATTAATAACTGTCAATAAGTATTTAGTGATGAGAAAGGTAAACTATAGTAAAATAGATATACACAGCATTATAATATTTTTACCAAACAACAAAAATGATATCATAATGCTAATTTTGTGAGATGAGGAATTTTAAATATGAATGGAACACAAAGAACTAATATACAAATTGGATCAAAAGTTATGGTAGTACAAAAGCAAGACCAAAGAACAGGAAAATTAACTGAAGGGGTTGTTAAAAGAATCCTCACCAATTCAGCTAATCATCCTCATGGTATTAAGGTAATGCTAGAAAGTGGAATTGTAGGCAGAGTTAAAGAAATACTATAGCAAGAGGAGGAGTCTTTATGAGCAAAGATAGTAAAAGAACTATAAGAAGATTAATGCCAGATGATATGGATACCTATGTGGATATCTATCTCAATGCATATCCAGCAGGCAAGGATATTTCAAAGGAGTGTTACGAAAAATATTATAATCGCAATATGCAGTCACTACTAGAATATGAGCATGTGAATTTTTTTGGACTATTTGAAGATGATGAGCTTATATCGATTATGAAATTAATAGATTTTGATATTAATCTATTTGGTAAAATGAACAAGGCTACTGGGCTTATGTCTTTAGCAGTTCATCCACTTCATAAGAAAAAAGGCGTAGCTAGAGATATGGTGAAATTCTTTGAAGACTATACTATAAGCTCTGGTGGACTTTGCTCTATGCTTCTCCCCTTTAGGATAGAATACTATAGAAAAATGGGATATGGCTATGGAACAAAGCTAGACGAATATAGAATACCTACTTTGCAGCTTTCATCTTGCAAAGATATATCTAATCTAAGGCTGATAAAAAAAGATGAAATTGATAAAGTGATTTCTTGTTATTCGAACTTTGTAAGTAGCTATCATGGTGCAGTATGTAAATTTGAAGAGGAAATTAGAGAAATAAATGAAGACGATGAAACTAGAAGAATAGGTTATTTTGAAAATCAGGAATTAGAAGGCTATGCTGCATTTAGCTTTAAAAGAGATAGTGAAGTAAACTATACATTAAATTCGATAGTAGTATCAGAGCTAGTATATAGTGATGGCGAGGTTCTTAAGAAGTTATTAGCTGGACTTCGCATGCAAGCAGATTTGGCTCAAAATATCGTTATAAGAACTGGAGAAGCTGATTTTTATCATTTACTAGACTCGCCAGAGGATACCTCAAGCAATTATATTAACTACGGCTTCATCCAAACAAATATATCAGCTATGGGAAATATGTACAAAATACCTGATATAAAAAGCTTTGTAGAGAAAACCAGCTATAGAAAATTTCCAGTAGAAAATATAAAAATAGGCTTTACAGTTTATGATGAATTCAAAGGTGAAAATAATAGCTTTGCTATATTATTTAGTTCAGATGAATCGAATTTATATAGCTCTTGGAGCTTTGAAAGTGAGAATATTAATTCTGATTTAGAAATAAAAATTAAGCTATCAGACTTATCTGCATTATTTATGGGAAGCGCTGATTTTGCTTCTATGGTAAGGCTTGGAATAGTAAGCATAAGTGATAAAAACCTCACAGAAAAAGTAGATAGATTATTTCATTTGAATCAAAGACCATTTACAAACACTGACTATTAATATTAGAAAAAGAGTTACTTAAGTAACTCTTTTTTGTTTACATATTCTGTATAATTAAATCACAGTGACAATTTTGCTGATATGTATAAAAAAAGACTAAATATTTAAAAAATACTCAGTAACATTTTTGCTTTTTTATATTTATTATAAACCTGAGGGAGGTAGTAAGGCTAATGAAGAAAAAGATTATATTTTTTATAGTAATTCTTATATCAATCTTAATAATTATAATGATAAAAAATAATCAAAGTCTAAAAAAAGAGACTAGCAATTCCTTAGATTTAGGAGTTCCTATTCAAGTAGAAAATGTAGAGTTTGGGAATCTTACAAAATCTATACACTATACTGGCTTGATGGAATCTAAAAGTACAGTAAACATATCTTCAAAAATTACTGCAGAAATAAAAGATATATATGTAAATGAAGGAGACAGGGTAGAACAAGGAACTTTAATGGCAAAATTAGACGATAGTAAGCTTATAGCAAACAAAAAAACTTTAGAAAGCAAACTTAAAACCTTACAAATAAATTCAAGCTATCTTAGCCAAGAAGTTTCTGATTACTATACATCTAGTTCAGCAATATATAGCCTTGAAAAACTTGAATCAGAGATAACTTATCTAAATGATCAAAAAATGAAAATGAAAGCTTTGCTTGATGCAGGCGCAATTCCCAAAAATACTTATGATGAATTAGAGCAGAAGTCGCTTTCTATGGATATACAAAAAAATGAATTAAAATCTACAATAGATAATAATTATGAATCATTAGAAAATCAAAAAAATATGCTAAATAGTCAAATAGAAGAATTAAAAACTATGATAGATGAAATAGACATGACAATTAAAGATACTGAAATTAGAGCACCTTTGTCAGGGAATATTCGAGTTATAAATTATGAAAAGGGTGATTTAGCTATTGGAACAAAGCCATTTGTTACAATAGATGATAGAAATGAAATGAAAGTATTAGTTTCAGTTTCTGAAAAAGATTTATCTAATATTAAAGAAAATGGGAAAGTAAAGCTAGGGATTATTGGCAGGGGCTTGAATCTAGATGCTCAAATAACAAAGATTTCTTCATATATGAATAGTAAAACTAAAATGACAGATGTGGAAATTAATATTAATCAAGAAGAAATACTCGATGAACTTATTATAGGAAGTACAGTAGATGTGGAATTTGTAATAGAAGAAAGCGAAAATAGCCCTCTAATAAGCAAAGAAAGTTTAGTAAAACAAACAGATGCAACTTATGTCTATACAGTCAAAGACGGACTTGTTACAAAGAAACAAGTAGAAATAGGCATTGAAGTCAAAGATAAGGTTGCTATACTAAATGGAATTGAAACGGGAGAAAAAATTGCAATAAAAAATCTTAAAAATTTATATGATGGAGCCAAAGTATATATATACCAGGGAGAGGATAAAGAATGAAAATAGGACAAATTTCTATCAAATATAAATACTTTATTTTATCTTTGACCATTGCCATTTTATTATTTGGAACATATTCGAAAATGACTTTAAAATCTCAAATGTCTCCTGATACAAACTCTCCATCGGTTACTGTTCTTGCTCAATATCCAGGAGCTTCAGCGCAAGACGTTATAAATGATGTAATAGAACCCATTGAAAATGTTTTTGGAAGTTTAGATGGAATAAAAAATATTAAATCTATTGGCCAGGACAATGTAGCAATAATAAAACTAGATTTTAATTATGGTATAAATGTAGACCAAGCTGCGATTGATGTTCAAAATTCTCTGAGTCGTATTAAAAGTGAACTTCCAGCAAACTTACCTGAAGCAAAAGTATTGAAATTTAGCACTTCTGATAAACCAGTTGCAACAATAAGTCTAAGTAGTGATTCAGTAGACTTAAGAGAAATAAGACAAATTGCTGAAGAAAAAATTGCTTTTGATCTTCAGTTAATAGATGGAGTAGCTTCAGTTAGTTATTTTGGAGGAAATGAAACTCAAGTTGAAATTCAATTAGACCGTAGTCGTATGAATGCCCACGGAATTACAATAAATCAAATTAATAGCTCTCTATTAATGAATAACATAAAGGCTCCAGGGGGCAAGATTACAGATGATGGCAAAGAAGTTTTGGTTAGAATAGAAGATGAATTTAAAAACTTGGAAGATATAAAGAATTTAGGCATTAAGACAATAGACGGTAATAAAGTATACTTAAGCGATTTAGGAGAAGTGTACTTTAATACAGGAGATAAAGAAAGCGCATATGTATATAATGGTTCAGATGGAATCGCATTGATGATAACTAAAAAAAGTGATGCAAATACTATAGATGTCATAGATAACTTAAAAGAAAATATTACTGATTTAGAAAAGAAATATCCCTTTATAAATTTCGAAATCGCTCAAGATGATTCTATTTTTACTAATCAAATGATTAATAATATGACAATTAGTGTTTTGACAGCTCTTCTTTTCACTATGTTGATAATTGTTTTGTTTATAAAAAACATTAATCAATCTCTAGTTATTAGTGCATCCATGCCACTAGTATTTATGTCTACCCTAGGTCTAATGAAATTATCTGGCATGAAACTCGATATGGTAACGCTATCAGCTTTAATCCTTAGTATAGGATTTGTTGTAGATGGAGCCATAGTAGTTGTAGAAAATATAATGACACACTACAATAAAAGTAAAAATATTATTCAAGCAGCTATTGATGGAACAAATGAAATTGCCATGCCGAGTATTGCAGGTGCTACAACTACATTAATAGTGCTAATTCCACTTTTGTTTATTAAAGGATTTGTAGGAGAGATGTTTAGACCATTAGCAATGACGGTAATATTTGCTATTACTTCATCAATCGTAATTGCACTTATTGTTATACCCCTATTTACTGTTATGTTCCATAAATTTTCCTTTAAAAAAATTGAAAAAGCAATAGGCTATATTTCAGAACCATTTAACAAAATGATGGATAAAATTTTGGAAATATACATTATTCTTTTGAAAAAATCTTTAAGCAATAAATTGAAAATGCTTTTAATTATTGTTGTTCTAATGGGATTAAGTGGAAGCTTTATTGCAAGTAATGGTATAGAAATGTTGCCTAAGTTTGACGGAGGAACCACTTTTTTATCAATAGAGCTTGAGCCAGGAACAAAAGTAGAAGAAACACTGACAGTCGTAGATGATATAGAATCTTTTTTAGAATTAGAAAAAAATATTGAAAGTTACGATGTTCAAGTTGGATATGAAAAAAATAGTGCCATGATTGGAGACTTTGGCATTATGGGAACCAATCAAGCTCTATTTACAATTAATTTGCTCCCAAGAACAGATAGAAAAGAAACTATATGGTCGTTCCAAGAAAGGCTACGTTTTGAGTTGAAAAAAATTCCAGACATTGAAAGATTCGTAGTAAAAGAAAAAGGGGGTACTGCAACAAGTAGTTCTACTGCACCATTGGATATAAGAATATCTGGAGATGATGAAGAAGTCATCTATAAATTAGCTAGTAATTTTGAAGAAGAAGTAAAGAAAATTCAAGGAACAACTAATATATATAAAAGTGTAAACATGGATAATGATCAAATACTCATAAAAACAAATGAAGAGGAACTTAGAAGGCTAGGATTAAGTACAGCTGAAGTATCCAAACAGATTTATATAGCTCTAGAAGGTATTAATAGTACAACCATAAACACAGTAGATGCAAACAATATCGATGTAAAATTAATTTTTAAAGAGCAATATAGAAATGACATGGATGCTTTAAAAGATATTAATATTACATCACCTATAGGGGCAATAGTTCCACTAAGAGAGATAGCTGAATTTGAAAGTGGAAAAAGATCTAATATGATAACAAAAGAAAATTTAGAAAATACAATTGATATTTATGGATATATAGACAGCAGAGCTTATAGTCATGTTACATCTGATATTCAAAAACTTATTGATAAGTACCCAGTTCCTACTGACTATTCTATTAAGCTCAGCGGAGAAAGCTCAGATATGGGAGAGTCGATGAAAGATATGCTTTTTCTTCTAATATTAGCTATTATCTTTGTTTACTTGATACTGGTTCCTCAGTTTAAATCATTCATACATCCAATTACTATAATGGCATCAATACCTTTAGTCATTATAGGGATTGCTCCAGCTTTAGGATTGACAAATAAATATGTATCAATGCCTGTATTGTTAGGATTTATACTTCTTGCAGGAACAGTTGTAAATAATGCTATTTTAGTTATAGATCAAACTATACTAGCTAAAAAAACAGGATTATCAACTAATGAAGCCTTAATTTCCGCAATCACAGTGAGATATAGACCTATTATGATGACAGCATTATCAGATGTTGTTGGAATGCTTCCTTTAGCTATGCAGTTAGCTTTGGGTTCAGAAAGATTTTCTCCATTAGCAGTTACAATAATAGGAGGTATCTTGTCAGCTACATTCTTGACATTAATAGTTATTCCTGTACTTTTTGCAGGCTTTGAAGAAATAAAAGAGAAATTTGTTGAATAATTAAAATTATATTAAGTGATTTTGGGTATAATAGTTAAAGGAAAACGGTTGCATAAAAAAAGAAGTTTGGGAGGCATTTATGGTTGAATGCAATAACTATAAACAGCTAGAAGAAATAGAAAATCTCCAAAAAACTCTAACTAAATATATGATGTACTATAAATTTGGAATGGAGGAAATAAATACTAAAATCAGTATACTCCAGCAGGAATTTCAATATGTTCATTCATACAACCCAATAGAGCATGTAAAATCTAGGCTGAAAACTCCTCAAAGCATCATAAACAAGGTGCATAGAAGAGGATATGAATTCACTATAGATTCAATTCGAAAAAATGTGCTAGATATAGCTGGAATTAGAATCATCTGCTCATTTACATCAGATATTTACAGTGTATCAAAAATGCTAGTAAACCAAAGAGATATAGAGGTAGTGGAATACAAGGACTATATAAAAAATCCAAAGCCAAATGGCTACCAAAGTCTTCATATGATACTAAAAATACCTGTTTTTATGTCAGATAGAGTTGAGGAAGCCTTTGTAGAAGTACAAATTCGAACTATAGCTATGGAATTTTGGGCTAGTTTAGAGCATAAAATATACTACAAATACGATAAAGAGATACCAGAGAACTTAAAAAATGATTTAAAGGATGCAGCAGATCAGATTTCTCAGCTGGATTATAAAATGGAGCAAATCCATATGCATATGCAAAAACTTAAATTTGAAAATGACAGCAAAGACCAAAGTTCTGAAATCACTGAAGATGATGAATTCCAAAAATTGACGAATAAATATATCAGTATGCTATTTAGCAATTCTATAGATAGTTAGATTAATTTAGATAAATTTATTTGTTTTTGGTATAATATATTTTGCAATTAGAAATTTATTAGGAGGAAACAAAAAATGATACCAACACCACATATTGAAGCTAAAAGCAAAGAGGAAATAGCGAAAACCGTTCTTATGCCAGGAGACCCTTTAAGAGCGAAATTTATTGCAGATACATTTTTAGAAGATGTAGTTCAGTTCAATGGAGTAAGAAATGTTCTAGGATATACTGGAACTTACAAAGGAAGAAAAATATCAGTAATGGCAAGTGGAATGGGTATGCCTAGCATAGGAATCTATTCGTATGAGCTATATAAATTTTATGAGGTTGAAAATATAATCAGAATAGGCTCTTGCGGAGGATATACAGCAGATGTAAATCTATATGATGTTATCCTAGCAAAAGATGCATGGAGTGAGTCAAGCTATGCAAAGGTTCAAGGCGGATACACAAAGGATGTAATAGAAGGAAGCAAGGAACTTAACGATAAGCTAATAACCTATGCTGATGAACTTGGAATTCCTATGCACGTAGAAAGAATACATTCATCTGATGTTTTCTATAGAGAAACTTCTGATGAATATAAAGAAATCTATTCAAAGCATGGATGCGTGGCTGTAGAGATGGAGGCTTTTGCACTTTTCCATAATGCAAAGGTTCTTGGAAAAAATGCAGCTTGCCTTCTTACAGTGTCTGATAACCTAGCAACTCATGAAGCTACAACATCTGAGGAAAGACAAAATGCATTTACCAACATGATGAAAATAGCGCTGGAACTTGCTGAGTAATAAGCTGAAAAATCTACCCCAAAGTCCAGGCGTATACTTGATGAAGGACAAAAATGATGGGGTAGTGTATATTGGAAAAAGTAAAAACCTAAAAGCTAGAGTAAAAAGCTATTTTACTAAAGGTGAAAAGTCAGAGAAAATAATTAGAATGGTGCATAATCTAAAGGATGTAGACTGGATAATTACGGATACTCATATGGAAGCTCAGATACTTGAATGTGCTTTGATTAAAAAGCTAAAGCCGATATATAACGTTCAGTTTAAAAATCACCAGAACTATTTCTACTTAAATGTAGGAACTGACAGTAGAAAAAAGCCATTGCTAATATACTCTGAAAAACAACCCTTTGACAGCTATGGACCATATAGAGGTCGCTCATTTGTAAATCAACTATTAAAACAGCTTGAAAACATTTATCCTATAACAAAGGCTAGTGATAGCTATATATTTGGTTACAGTGTATTTCCTATAAAAATGAATGATACGGAATTTCTAGAAAATAGAGTATCTTTAATTGAAATTTTAGGAAATGAAAAAGCTAATTCAAATTTTATCTCTGTAGCTAGGCAAAAAATGATAGAGGCAAGTAAAAATCATCGTTTTGAAACAGCAAAAGAATTTAGGGATATAATAAGTGGCTTAGAATATATATATAATAATAATCTAAAGTCTAATTATAGAGCTATGAAAAAAGCTGTAGTAGTAGGAGAAGAAATAGATAGAGGAATAAAATTATTCTACATTGTGTCAGGTCTTATTATTCTAAAAAGAACTTATGAGGATTTGACTGATGAAGATATAATAAAATTTAAAGCTGAGGGCAAAGCTTTAGCTAAAATAAGAGCAAGCTTTACAGATGAAAAAAGAAGTTTGGATTTCAGAAAAATAGTAAGCCTAGAGCTTCAAGACCTAGCTTCAAAAGGAACAGCTTTTTTAGAATATGAATAAATCAATATTGAAATAAAAAAACAGGTTTAGCTTAAACTGAGTTTATGCTAGCCTGTTTTTTATTGCGAATAGTACAAGAAGGTTTACATTGTTCCGATATAGGAACAATATGGACATTTTTAAGTTAATAATTGACCTGTTTTTAAATGTACGCTATTATGTACATAAGAAAAGGAGGTGTTGATGTGATTAATACGAATGTCACTAATTTTAGAAAAAATTTATTCAATATCCTAGAACAGACCATAAAATATAATGAACCAGTAAATATAAGTACAAAAGATGGAAATGCAGTTATAATAAGTGAAGAAGACTATAATGGTTTGATGGAGACTTTGTATCTTTGTTCAATTCCAAATATGAGAGAAAAAATCATGAGCAGTATAAATACCTCTGTAGATGAATGTGTAGCAGAAGACGAGGTCGATTGGTAATGTATAAAATTGTTTATGACAAAATGGCACTAAAGGATATTCCAAAGTTAAAATCAACCAATCTTGACAAAAAAACTAAATCATTAATTGATATATTAAGACTTAATCCTTATCAATCTCCACCACCATATGAAAAATTAGTTGGTGACCTTGAGGGAGCATACTCGAGAAGAATTAATATACAGCATAGACTTGTGTACCAAATTTTAGAGGATATAAAAACAATTAAAATAATCAGCATGTGGTCTCATTATGAATTCTAATTTAAAAAGGAGTTATCAGAAAGTAAATTTCTAGATAACTCCTTTTATCAATTTTATGATAATATAAAAAAATACGATTTATAATTATTTGTTGTTTTTTACTTGATTTCAAAGGTACAAGTAATTACAGCAGTAATCTCTTTGTCTATAGATGAAGTATCATTAATGCCATAATCAGAGATTTCATTTGAATACGGTGGAGTTATCTGAAATACTCCAACAGAGGCACTCTTAAGCTGCCCTGCTGATTTTCCTGATGATTTTAGCATAGCGTCTGCTCTAGCTTTTGCATCTAGAGTAGCCATCTCTATCATGTGAATTTTTTTATCGGCTAGCTTGGTATAGAAATACTGTGGTGGATAGGATTCAAAGGTTATTCCTTGATTTATCAGTTCAGTAGAAATTCTAGATATTTCTGCAATTTTATCCACATCATCAGAGCGGATTTCCACAGTTTGGGATAATCTGTAGCTTTCTATTGAGTTTGAATACATACCATTTTGCAAGATAGCATTTATTGGCATGGTACTTACGCTTGAAAATATTAAGTCTTTTTCAGAAAATCCTTTTGAAATAAGAAAATCCTTAACTTGCTGGGCTGTAGATTCCAAATCCTGATACGCAGTTTGTAATTCTACATTGTTTGAACTAAATGATCCAGACCAAACAGCATAATCTGATTTAATCTCTTCCTTTGCGGAGCCTTTAAGTGAAATTTCATTTCCAGATGATCTGATGCTCTTTATTCCTTGTGTTAACACAAAAGCTGATGCAAATAAGGATATTCCTAAAATAATTGATACGATAATCCATGCAGAATTTTTTTGCTCCATAACATCGAACTTCCTTTCAAAATTAGTTTATTAGAAACAAGTACAAAAATAACCCAATGAATTCCTGAAGAGAATGAACTAAAAATTAAATATTTGATAGAGAAAACGAACTATAAAATATAATAATTACATAAATTTATGATAAAATCATAATAACACGAAAGCTAAAGTTAAAATTTACAAAAAATATAAAATTAATATAGTGAAGCAAAGCTATTATCTAAAAGGGTAAATAAAATTTATAAATTTTTAAAGATAAATAACGGCTAATCTGATAAAATCATCTGATAGGGGGTGCTCAATGAGAAAAATAGAAAACATCATAAAATTAAGTGTAGGATTAGTATGCATAGCTTCTATTGTAGCTATTGTGTCTAATTTTATTTTAGTGCCACAAATAAAAACCTACTATGAATCAAATAGATCCTTAGTAGATGAAATAAGCGTTCTTCAGGCAGAAACTAGGCTTCCTATAGCAGTAATAGAAAATATAAAGACTCAAGTAGAAAAAGATGAATCTGTAAAAATGAATGATGCTCTGAAAAATGCATATGCAAAAAATAAGCTCATAATACAAGTAAATATAAAAAAGTTTAATAAGCTTTATGGGGAGCTAGGGGATAATCTTACTAAAATAGACAAGCAGACACTAGGAAGACATAGCAATAATTTGGCACCTATGAAAAGCACTGTAGATGAATTATCAAGTAAGGTAAGCGATATAAATTCTACTGTATCTGTGGCTTATATAGTTGATACTGATGTCGAAAAACTAGCTAAGCTTTTTATAGAGCAAGATAAATCTATAAAAAATCTAATAGAATATCAAAAGAATATTGAGAATTTAATGGTTAAAGATATTACTTTAATTATAAATGCAGTAATAATTACCCTGATAGGCATACTGTTTTTATTAGGCGTAGTAATACTTCGTTTTATTCAATACGATTTTTCTTACATGATGAAAAGCCTAAAGGTAATATCAAGCCGTAAAAATTTAGAAGACTCACTTCCTAAAATAAAGCCATATTTTGATGAAGAAGTTCAAATGGTGGATTATGTAGAAACAATAACTGCAGAAAAAAACTTCTCAGATGAAATAAGCACCTTACTAACAAAGTACTATATAGTAGACGATGTAGTAGATGCTTTATTTTATAAATTAAGCGAAAGACTTGAAATTGATAGAATAGGGGTTGCCTTTGTAGACTATGAAGGCGGAAAAATCATAGCCGAGCATGGAGTGATTAAGTCTGGTGAAATTAAGCTAGGACCAGGATTCGAAGTATCTATTGAATCTACAAGATTAAAGAAAATCATAGATTCTGGTGAGCCTATGATAATAGATGATTTGGAAGCCGAACATGAAGATAGACCATATAGTCCATCACTAGAACTCATCAGAAGAGAAGGTATGCTCTCGAATATGATAATCCCACTTATGGTGAGTGGCTCAGTTTTTGGAATGGTGTTCTTTAGCTCTAGAAAAAAGGCATTCTTTAACAGTGAAACCTTGAGAATAGGAAAAGGCATAATCAATGAAATTGAAACCTTGATGAATAGAGCATACTTTACAAAAGTAGTATTTTCTAAAATGACATCGAGCTTTGCAGAGCTAGTAGAAGGTAAAGATACATCCACAGGTGAACACATACAAAGGATGGTTAAATACTCAGTTATCTTGGCAAAAGGATTAAAAGCTCAAAATATACCAGGATATGATATTTCAGAGAAATATATTTTGGAAATCGAGCGTAATGCAGCTTCTCATGATATAGGAAAAGTATCTATTCCAGATGCAATACTTAAAAAACCAGGAGCGCTCACTCCAGAGGAATGGCAGGAGATGAGAACTCATGCAGCTGTAGGAGCTGATATTTTTAGAGAAATAAGAGAAAGCTTGAAAATGTTTGATAAAGACTTTTTCAAAGTTGCTGAAGAAATTGCTAGATATCATCATGAAAAATGGGACGGCTCAGGATATCCAGAAGGGCTAAAAGGCGATGAAATACCTCTTTCAGCTAGAATAGTAGCAATAGCAGATGTATTTGATGCGCTCACATCAAAAAGAGTTTATAAAGACGCCCATGGATTCAATGATGCAGTGGAGACTATTAAAAAAGGTGCAGGAAAACACTTTGATCCAAACTTAGTAGAGGTTTTTCTAAATGAATTAGGAGCTATAAGAAGAATATATGAACTCTAAAGCAATAAAATATTAAAGGTTATTGAACATTGAGAAATGTAGAGATGCCAAAATAAAAACAGGTTTAGCTTAAGATTGAATTAAGCAAACCTGTTTTAAAATTCTAATGTGGAGTTTGGTCTTTATTTATATCTTTTCTAATTGACTTACCTTTTCTTTTTTTAATAACTTTTAGTACAAGATATCCTATGATGGAAATCACGATTCCATATGGAAAGAAATATATAAGTGCTATGATAGCATCTTCAAAAAACCTTCCAGCGTAATAAGCTGATTCTTTAAGTGCATTCATAACTCTAGTGCCAAATGGAGTTTTGATATTATCTCCAGAGCTAAACTTTGCAACTTCTTCTAGCTGAAAATTAACTGTGCTGTAATTTACGCTGTCATCCATATTCATAATACTTGCAGTTAGATTTTCTTTATCATAAATTATAGTGCTAAGCTGATTTTCAAGCGCTATAATATCTTCCATCTTCTCAGCTTTTTCCAGCAGTGCAAGAATTCTAGCTTCCTTTGTTTCTAGTACCTTAAGTCTAGACTGAGTATCTCTATACTGCTTGGTTATATCCATTTTCGAAGTGTTTTCAGAAATAATGTTTCCAATTTCAGTTAGTTCCTTTTTAAAATTCGATAGATTCTCTCTAGGAATTCTTATGGTGTATTCAGAGCGTTTTAAGGCGCTGCTGTAGACATAGTTGTTATAGGATATATTAGAGGTCTCTATATAGCCCTTGTGTTTTTCAATTAATGAATTTAGCTTTTCTACAGTAGGCATAAAATCTTTTGTCTGCATATAAATAGATACAGTAGTAATGATTTTGTCGGGCTCTATACTTTTAGGGTCGCTGATATAATCGATACCTTCCATCTCGGGCTGAGGAGCTACACTGCCTGAATCAGTAGCCATATCAGGAGCTGAGTTTTGAACCTCTTCAGTTGCAGATTCATTTTTGTTTGATGAGCATCCAGCAAAAATAAGATTAAAAACTAGAAATAAAACTAGTAAATATGAAAACTTAAAATTCTTCATAAAGCTCAACTCCTTTGGAAATAATAGTATTAACGAAAATCAATTAATTTTTCGTAAGCCTTTATGTATATTAAAACCTATACCCAAAACTTATAACATATACTTAAATACTCATAAGAAGTTTAACTATTATTTAAAGTACACAAAAAGGGTATATATAAAGCAAGTAAATAGAAACATTCAAGGAGGGATATAATATGAAAATTGATATAACAGAAAAAGCTAAAGCATATATGAATCAAAAATCAATAAGCACAATAACCTTCGAAAAAAGAGTCTGTTCCCGTGGCTGAGCAGGGCCAATGGTAGAGGCTATAGTATCGCCTACACCTCCCCAGGCTGGAGAGGACTTTAATCAGTATGATGTAGAAGGAATCAAAGTATATATAGACAAGGGTTTTGAATTTACAAAAGAGCATGCAGAAGTAGATTTAAGAGGATTCTTATTTCTAAAAGAAATAATCCTTACAAATATTAAAATAGTTTAGTATTACAAAAAAATTATGAATTAATTTTGAATTAATATATTAGGCGATAAAGTCTTATTTATGAGATAATAATCATGGATAAGGCTTTTTTTATTTACCTTTTCAAGGAGATTGATATGCATTTTACAAAAGTAAAAGGAATCCTTTCACCAAAAAATGGAATGAACCTATATAGAGGATGCACACATGGCTGCATATACTGTGATTCAAGAAGCACCTGCTACCAGATGAACCATAAATTCGAAGATATAGAAATAAAAGAAAACGCAATAGAACTATTAGAAGATGCCTTAAAAAGAAAGCGAAAAAAATGTATGATTGGTATGGGCTCAATGACAGATCCCTATATTCCTGAAGAAATCAAGCTAAAACATACAAGAAAGGCTTTGGAAGTAGTAAGCAGATATAGATTTGGAATTACCCTTATAACTAAGTCAAATATAGTACTTAGAGATTTGGATTTACTAAAAGAAATAAATGAAAAAACTAAATGCGTAGTTCAAATGACACTCACGACCTACGATGAAGAACTATGCAAAGAAATAGAACCAAACGTATCAACTACAAAAGAACGATTCGAAGCCCTATTAACATTAAGAGATGCAGGAATTCCTACAGTAGTATGGCTTACACCACTGCTACCTTATATAAATGATACAGAAGAAAACCTATTAGGAATACTGAATTATTGCAAAGAAGCGAAAGTATATGGAATTCTTTGCTTTGGGATAGGAGTGACTCTGCGTGATGGAAGTAGAGAATACTTCTACGCTCAGCTAGACAAGAAATTTCCAAACCTCAAAGAGCAGTATATTAAAGAATATGGGAATAGCTATATAATAAATAGCAAAAATAACACAAAACTCATGAAAATATTCCATGAATTTTGCGAGGAAAATAAAATTGAGCATAAGCCAGATAATATATTTGTCTATCTCAATGAGTTCGAGGACAAAACAGAATTTGAGCAGCTGAGCTTCTTAGATTAGTTTGAAAGATTATTAACAAAAATTATGCGGTATATATTATCATATCAAGAGAGAATATGAAAAAATTAGAGAGGTGGTTAAAATATGGACAAAATACTTTTTTATGGAATGACTGGGGAAAAGATGTGCTTTCAGCATATATTACTAAATGCACTAGATTTTCATGAAGCAGGAAAAGAAGTTAAAATAATATTTGAAGGAGCATCAGTAAAATTAGTTCCATTATTTGAAGAAGAAAAAAATCCTCTTTACTTAAAATCTAAAGAACTGGGACTTATAGCTGGAATTTGCTTAGCATGTTCTAAAGTAATGGAAGTATATGGTCAAAACCTAGCCACAGGAATTCTAATGCTAGATGATATGAAAGGACATGCAGGAATGAAAGACTATGTAGACAAAGGCTATATGGTAGTGAGTATGTGATTAATCCAGTCTAAATCTAATAAATAATTTGAATTCAAAAATTGAATATACATCTACAACCAAAGTCTTATATATGAGATAATAATCATAGATAAGACTTTTTTATTTAGAATATTTATATAACTATCCGTAGTTAGAGATGAACTTAAACCTACTCATATTAAAAAATATATCAAAATCTGTTAATAAAAAATAAGATGGAAGCAGGAATCTTGATGAAGCCATTTTTGGATATAATAAATCTAACCATCAAAGTTTATAATTTTGAAATGAGCTATGAAGATTACTCGAGAAAAGTAAGAGAAGATGAATACTTTTATCCTATGGTAATTATTTTAGCTATTAACTTATTGGCGGCATTTGCAATTTTAAGAATTCCTTGGTATGGGGGCATAATCCTAATTGTTGCTTTTATTTCTGCTATGTTTGCTCAAAAAACTGCGTATACATATAAACAGCAATTTTTTAGAGGATTGATATGGGCAATATCTAACTTTTTATTATCAGCAGCATTTTTGTTTTTATTAGTGTATATGAGAATAATATGAAATATTGAACTTATTTTTACAAATATACTTAAATATAAATCTATATAAGTAAATTTGTAAAAAAAGAATAAACTCTTTGAACAGTGGTTACTTGATTAAATTTTTTAATACATACAAAGGGTATAAATAATTATAATTTGCCAATACTTATATAATTTTTCAAGAAGGAGTTGTATGAATGATTACTTCAAAAGATTATTTTTACAAATTGATAGATGAAGTAAGTAGCGAGGAAATTGCGAGATAATGCATTTCGTTAAATATTTAAAAATAAAAAAACATATGAAATGTTCTCAGAAAAACTAAAAAATCTTTAAACAAATATCATTTCACGATGCACTTACGGCAGATCACATTGTAAAAGAATTCATGGAAGATTAAACATAAAAGAAAATAGCAAAAGAACTTACTAGAGCCATCCAAGAAAATATATCAATAGACTGGAGCGTAAGAAAAAGAGCCCAAGAAGGAATGAGAAAAATATCATCAAACGCATCCTAAAAAAATACGAAAGATCCACCAGAACATGCAAAAAAAGCCCTAGAAACAGTAATGAGACAGGCAAAAAAATGTGCTTTAATCAGATTAATTTTAATACTTCTAGAAAGAGCGACTGAAGGGGAAGACGAGCACTAAGCTACTTGAAAGCTTTTTAAATAAAAATTAATTGAAGAAACGGGGGATACTATGTCGAAGATAAAAGTTGGGGATTTTTATTATGGAGCAGTTCTGTCTATGTTGTTTAATAATAAAGTAAGTCCTGCTTTAGTAGAAAGTGATGAGAATAGGCAAATTTATGATTTAACAACAAATGATGGGTCTTGCAGATTATATATTAAGTATAGAGCGAGCAAAATAAAGAATTTGACTGAGAATTATAGTAGCTGGCAGTTTGGTTTTGCATGTACTGAATTAGATGATATGAAAAATTATATAGATAATGGATTTAACCTATCATTAGCTCTTGTATGCGGGATGGAAGGCTTAGCTGAAAGTGAAATAGCACTTCTTAATAAGAGTGAAGTTGAGGAACTGCTAAATTTAGAAAAGTCGTCTATCACAATAAGTAGAAAGAAAAATGAACGAGCATATAGAATCTCTATTGGTGGAGGTAGAAATTCTGCTATTAAGATTAAAGCTAATCAGTTTGAAGAGATATTTCTAGATTGATGTTTAATTTAAAAATATGTTCCTAAAGTAAAAAAGCGAAAGGAATGAAAAAATTATGAAAGCTACTGAAACTAAAGTTGAAGATTTTTTATCTGCAAATAAAACTCAGTTTGTAATTCCTGTTTATCAAAGAAATTATGATTGGTCAACTTCTGAGTGTAAGCAGCTGTTAGATGATATTTTAGAAGTTGGTTCAAATAAAGATATGAATACTCATTTTATTGGAAGCATAGTATATATACATGATGATGTTTATACTTCTTCTAAAGTCAAAGAGCTTACTATAATTGATGGCCAACAAAGGCTCACAACATTAACTTTGATTTATCTTACTATTTTTAATTTAGCTAAGATGCTAAATGACGAAGAGTTAGCAAATGAAATGAATGAAACCTATTTAATTAATAAGTATGCATCAGAAGACGAAAAATTGAAATTAAAACCAACAGAAAATAACGATAAGGCTATCCAGTTTTTGATGAGAGATATTGAGAATGAAGATTTTAAAGAGTTTTCAAAGATTATAGATAATTATAATTACTTTAAAGGTAGAATTCTAGAAGAAAACTATGAATATGTTTTGGAAGGTCTTTCAAAATTGATGTTTGTTGAGATATCTCTTGATAGAGAAAAAGATGACCCTCAAAGAATATTTGAAAGTCTTAACTCCACTGGACTTGAATTATCTCAAGCTGATTTAATTAGAAACTATATTTTAATGGGACTTAGTAGAGCTGACCAAGCAAAAATATATAATAAGTATTGGGAAATAATAGAAAAGTATGCAAAAGACGAAAGTACAAATGTAAGCAAGGTATCAGAATATATAAGAGATTATCTGACACTTGAAAATAAAAAAATTCCAAATAAAAATAAGGTATATAACGAGTTTAAACTCAAATATCCTACAAATACTATGGAAGACTTAGAGGCTGTTTTAATAAAAATTAGAAATTGGGTATATCATTACAACAAGCTTCTAAATCCACAAAATGAACAAGACAAAGATATAAGAATTCAATTAGAGTACATTAATAGATTAGAGATTAATGTTGCTTTCCCATTTTTATTAAAAGTATATGATGATTATGTCACTAAAATAATTGATAAAGCCACTTTTATAGATATTTTAGAATTTATTCAATCATACACATGGAGGAGATTTATAGTTGGATTACCAACAAATGCTTTAAATAAAATTTTTATGGGTTTGTATGATAAAGTTAATCAATCTAATTATTTAGAGTCTGTTCAGTTGACATTAGTATCAAAGTCAGGCATTCAAAGATTTCCTAAAGATTTAGAAGTAGTAGAAGCTTTAAAAGTAAAAGATGTTTATGGAATTAAATCTAAAAACAGAGTATATCTACTTGAACGTTTAGAAAATCATAATAACAAAGAACGTGTACAAATAGAAAATAATACTGATATAACTATAGAACATATATTTCCTCAAAATCCAGATGTGAAGTGGAAGCAAGAATTAGCAAATGATGAATTTGTATATATCAAAGAAAATCTAACTAATACAATTTCTAACTTAACTCTTTCAGGCAATAATGGAAAATTAGGTAATAAAATATTTAAAGAAAAAAGAGATATGAAAGATGCAGGATATAAAGAAAGTAGACTTTGGCTGAACAAAGACTTGGCTAATTATGATAAGTGGGGAAAAACTGAAATCGAAAAGAGATTTGAAAGACTTTCTAAAAGATTTTTGGAGATTTGGAAATTTCCAGAAATCAAAAATTATGTTGAAGATACAAATGGAGAAATTAATATTTTTGACGCTGAAGAACCAAAACATAAAAAATTAGAATATGCTATATTTTTCAATCAAAAACTAAATATAACTCAAGTTTCAAAACTATATTTTGAAGTTATAAGACAGCTTTTTGATTTGCAACCTGAAACATTTTTTACAACGGATTTAGCTGAAAGAATTAGTTTAACAAAGAAGCCAGGGGAAAAAGGTATAAGACGTCCAATTGCTCTAAATGAAATTTATTTTATGGAAGGGAATATTGATAATATAGGAAAATTTGAGAGAATAAAACATGCTTTGACTCTTTATGGATTTGAAGATGAGCTTATAATTAAATATTTAGAAGAAAATAAATAGTTTAAGTGAATGTCAATGACTTGAAGGGATAAATAAAATATAATTTTTTTTCGGAGGGTAATTATGGGATACTGGAAGTTTGCAACTCAAAACAGAATAGAGGAAGTAAGCTTTAATCCAGTGCTAGAGAGATTTTATGGGTACGGGATTAATGGACTTATAAGAGAAAATATCCAAAATTCACTTGACGGTAAATTGCCAGATAGCGATTTGCCAGTTGAGGTAATAATTGAAAAAGGGGAAATAGAAACTAGGCTTATCCCTGGAATTGATGAGATTAAGGAACGGATAAAGGTTTTATATTCTCACAATATTTATGCGAATGACACCATAAAGCACATGCACAATAAATTAGACCAAGAAGTAGTAAATTATATATCATTTGAAGATAGAAATACAAAGGGATTAAGAGGTGCTACTGAAGGCTATTGTTCAGGTTCTGCTAATACCTATAGTGCATATGCGTATAGTAAAGGGATTCATATCACAGACAATAACTCTGAGGTTGAAAAATCAAGAGGAGGCTCTCATGGAATAGGTAAGATTGCTTCAAATGCAGCTTCTGATTTATACGTAATGTATTTTGCTAATTGTGATGAATATGGAAATAAACATTTAGGTGGAACTGCTCAATTAGTAGAGCATTCATATGAAAGCTCAGTGTATAGAGCAACAGGATATTTCACTGATGAAGCAGACAATAATCATTATTTCCCATATGAAAATAAATTCGATAAAGTGTTTAGTAAAGATACTAGAGGATTAAAAATAGTTATTCCATATTTGAGAGAAAATTTTAATGATGATAAGGAAATTGTGAGAGCAATTTGTGATAACTTTTTCTTGTCGATTTATCAAAATAAATTAAAGGTTAAGTACAATGAAGTTTTGATTGATAAAGAGAATATTAAAACTATAATTTATAATGCAGATTATTATGAGCAAGATTTAGAAAAAATGAAGGATGTATTTACTCCTTTGTATTTAGATACATATCTAAATAAGGAAAAGTTTGAAATTAGCATATTTGACGGAAATAAAGATAAATATGAGTTTAATTTATATTTTCAATATGATACTTCGATTCTAAAAGGAAGAGTAGCAGTTATTAGAACTATTGGAATGAAGATAGAAGATAGAAAGATATTAAATTGTGCTACGAAACCTTTTAATGCTGTACTTATTCCTAAAGATTCTGATGGGGACTCTTTTTTAAAATCCTTGGAAAATGAATCACATAGTGAGCTTAGTGTAGATCATATAAAAGACTCCAAGGAACAGAAAAATTCTAAAAAGTTTTTAAATAATTTAAGTACCGAAATCAGAAAAATATTAGATGATTTTATTAGAAAAAATAACCCAGTAGATGGAAAAATCGACACAAAGGATATAATTTACGATGTAGAAAACAAGTTTAAGACTGAGCTTAAAGCAAATACTAAAATAGTAAAATTATCGCAAAGTGTTGAAGAAAAACCTATTGTAAAGTATGACACCAAGAAGAAAAAAGAAGATAAAAAAGAGAAAGATAAGACAGAAAAAAATAAAAATGAAAAAGAAAAGAAGCCAGCAAAAAAAGTAAAGAAAACTGATAAGGATAACGTTACTAAGCAGTTTATAAAAGTTCATCCTCATATGGTTAGACGTTTTATTCATAAGGATAAAGAATTTTTAAATATAAATCTTTCAGGTGAAGATGTAAAAAATAGACCTTTACTATGCAATCTTATGATTAAGGTAATAGATGGACAAGGCAAAGAACGTGATAATGAACTTAACATAAACACGGATTATAAGGCTATACTAGATGTTCAGTCTGGAAATCTTCTGAGCTCAGAAGGAGAATATATCAAAAATATCACATTAAAAAATAAAAATATTGGTTTAGAGATGGATTTAAACTCTAGCTATAACAAGACATTAAAGTTCTTGTATTATTTGGAGGTATAGATATGATTTTTTCAAAAAATGCAATATTTCCATATCCAGTATTAAAAAATGAATTAGACGATTATACAGAAAATATATTTAATTTAGAAGTAGATTTAAAAGATAATACTAATGAGTTTATTTTTGAAATCACATATGAAATAGGCTCGGATTATATCAAAAATTTAATTGATACAAAAAAAGCAGCTTTATTTTTAGTTATAAGAGCTAAAGATAATAAATTTTTTAGGGTTGAAAATAACTCCAAAGTAAGTATACCTAAAAATAGAATATCTTTAGATAATAGGACTAGCATACAGTTAATCATAAGAGCTGAAGAACAAATTGATTTTCAGGACAATAATGACTTAACTGACTTTTATACTGGAATAAAGACAAAAATATCAATTGATAAGCATTGTTTGTTAGGTTTATCAAATGTTGTTATTTTCGATGGAAGCATGAGAAAACCTTTTGATATTTTTGAAAAAAGAATATCAAGCGACCTTAATTCAGATATAAAAATTGAAGTGGGAAGCGAAACAATAATAATTGAATACAAACATGAAGATTACCAGTTTGTTACATCTCCGAACAGCTCAATATTGAATTATCCATACATATACATGGGAATGCAAAAAGCTCTAATGAATATGATAACAGAAAAATCAGAGGATGGAGAATCACTTGATTTTACTGATATGGAAATGCCAGAAGAACCTCTATATGCAAAGCTATATAATCTACTAAAGTCAAAGGGGATAGATGGGGTAGATATTAAAAATATTGATGAAGTCATATATAAATCTTCTGATAGAATTTTAGAAAAATTTTCAAATGTTATAAAGGGGCTAAATGAAAATGGAAATTAGATTTTTGAAAAGCAGTTATATAAAAGGGGAACAAGTTTATAATGATTTTTTAAATAATACTATTGGAAGTTTAGAAGAACATTATGATGATAAAATTGCAAATATAAATTCAGCACCAGATTTTCCAATTTATATTAATGTTTCAGAAAATTTAAGAGCCCCACTTTTTGTGGAGGCTATTAATATAATTTCAAATCATTATTTAGATATGGATAGAGAATATTCTCTAGATGGACAGTTTTGGCATTCACTTTTATTACTGAAAAAAAGAGATTATATTTTAGAAAAATATCCTGCAGTAAAAGAAAGTGAATCTAATTTTAAAAATGTGGTTGTAAAAAAGTTTGATTGGGAAAATTATATATATAAATGTGTGCTAGCAGCTCAATATGTGAATGACAATGTAGACGATCCAGATAAAAGAGAATTTTATTATAACTTAATAGCAAATAACCTAGATGTCTACAACTATATTATAAAGTATGAGATATTTAGAAACGATAAGTTTTTATTGAATGTTTTAGATATAATCTACGATAATGATTTATCTGAAATTTTAAAAGCTAAAATAAAAGATAGACCAGATTTGGGAAAAGATGAGCGTGTAGGAAGAAGAGTTATTTTTGAACTAAACAAAAGCTATCCTGTGGTATTAGCACCTACACTTGATAAAGAAGAGCTAGAAGTTTTATTTTTGGAAAATCTAAAAAAATATACTCCAGATATTTAAAGGGAAACGATTGTATCGCTGCTTTGTATAAATAAAAAAATTTAACTGTTATCAGTAGTTATGATTTAGGAGGAGATTATATGACCCATGGTTCTCTAGAATTTATTAAAGTAACTGATGACAAAATATTGGACTTTATGAAATTAGCAGAAAAGAAAATAATATTTGCAAAGCCAGCATTTTTAAAAGTGGAATTGGAAAGTCTAGTAGATTTAAGTAAAAAAAGGAATTTTGTTCCGACTGTATATTTAGAAAAAGGTGAGGATGCAATTAGATTAGGATTTGGGGAGACAGAATCATTAGAAGTATTATTAAAAAATGCTGAAATAATAGATTTAAAATTGGTAAATAAATTAAGATTAGGCATTCTAGTTGTGGATGATAAGTCGATTGTATATATGCCAGAATTAACTTTTAAATATAATGAATCTAAAGAAATGAATTTCCCGAATGGTTTTTTCTTTAATGATGATATAACAATTGATATAGTTAAGCAACTAGAAAACGATAGTCAAAATATTATTGTTAATAATGGTGATAAAGAAAGTTATGATTTATTTGATTTAATCAGTAATAAAGAAGAAAGACAAGGAAATGAAGATAAAATAATAGAAAAAAATGATAGTAAGATTATAGTTTTTCCAAAAGTGAAAATAAGTCATGATGAAAAGTCTATTGCATTGAAAAATATTGAAGAAAGTGTAAATAATTTAACACATAATCCTGCTATTGATCCAGCAAAACTAAGTGAAGTAAATTTTTATAGAAATAACTATAAAATTTTAAAAAGAAAAATACACGGAATAAAAATAACAACTAGGAGCATTAACTTAAAACCATTTAATACTTTACTTCCGAAAATCAATGAGAGATTAGAAAGTAGTTGGCATATTTTTAATAAAACAGATATTGATGAAGTACAGTTCACAAATATATTTGAAAAAGAATTAGGAAAGATAGATAAAAAATATAAAGATGATTTATATCAAGTGGGCAGATTTGGAACTCTAATAAGCTCAAATATATTAAATCAGTACAAAAATGAAGTAAATAAATTCGTAGAAGAGTTTAAAGAATATTTAAAGCATGAGGACTTACCTAAGCATATAAAAGAAAGGTTTGAAAAAAATAATAACGAAAAATATGATAGAAGTAAATTAATAAAAATAATAAACTCAAGTAGAGATGAGTTAGAAAAATATCTATTAAGTATTTGCCCTGAAAATGATGAGGATTTTAGAAGGGTTATTTTTAATTTGCATTATCCGCTAATTAATAGTTATAAAGAATCTAATGAAAATGAAAAACTAATATTTAGAGAATTTATTAGTTTTTTTGTATCAGCAAAATTAAATTTTATTAATATAAATAAAATCATTGATGACATAAAAGTAGAAATGGATTTTTATGATATATCTGATGAACTATTGTTTAATAATGTTGATTTTATTAAATCTATTCAAGAATTAGAGATTAACGTTAGAAGTAATTTTAAAGGATATAAATAGATTGTTCTTATAAACTTATTTAATTAGCGAGAGCTGAATAACTAAAGGATTAAGCAATTGAGTTTGAAGTTATATTTGCTAAAATGGATAAGGATTGTGATTCTAAGGGGGAAATCAATATGGATGATAATGAAAAGAAAAACGAATTACTAAACTCATTTTCTAATATGGAACTTTATCCTAGTATTGTGGAAGAAGACATAAGTATTGAGAGATACCAAAAAATATCCTTAGTAAGTTTAGCAGCAATCGGAACTTCTTTTGAGCAATTGGCTTTGGCATTTCAAAATGTTATGAATGATGCTCCCACAGGAAAAATATTATGCTATGTAGAAATTCCAAATAAAGGCCATTTAGCTAAATTTAAAGATGGTTCTGGATATTTAGGAGCAGTTCTTAAAGAGAATGGATCTGTTGGAGGAGGACAAGCGGTTATTAATCCACTAATTTGCAATCCAGCAGTGCTTATGATTGCATTTTCCATCATGAGTATAGATAAAAAGCTTGAGAATATTTTGGAAATACAGAAAGAGATACTTGATTTTTTAGTAAGACAGCAAAGATCAGAACTTAAGGGAGACCTTAATTTTTTATCTGATGTTTTCAATAATTACAAGCATAATTGGAATAGTGTAAAATTTAAAGATAGTAATTATACTAAAGTTTTAGATATAAGACAATCAGCAGAAAGAAAAATTGATTTCTACAAAGAGCAGATAATGATAAGAATTAAAAAAAGTTGGTTGTGCATGGAGACAAAGAAGTTAATAAGCAACTTACAAAGCTAATATCAGATTTGAAAGACTATCAAGTTGCTTTATATATTTATTCATTTGCACGCTTTTTAGAAGTAATTTTATTAGAAAACTTTGATGAAGCTTATCTTGATCAAAT